>JAIOSZ010000309.1 GCA_021107335.1 Desulfuromonadaceae bacterium
CGGTCTTACGGTTGG
The DNA here is from genome assembly GCA_021107335.1 of Desulfuromonadaceae bacterium. GTDB lineage: Bacteria > Desulfobacterota > Desulfuromonadia > Desulfuromonadales > Syntrophotaleaceae > Syntrophotalea_A. The sequence continues at coordinate 16 of JAIOSZ010000309.1, forward strand.
AACGAATCGCGCAGCCGGCATCTTCCGGGTCGTTGGCCGACATGTGGGGGGCGCGCTTTGCACGGGCTTTTTCCGGGTAAATATCGAGGGTTTTCTCGACTAACTCCTGCGTCTTCTCTTTGGTTATACCCTCTAAGGGGTTGTTTTTCTTAGCTTCTTCCATGATTACTCTCTCCTCTCTAAAGTACATACAGTTAGGGGGCAAAGCGAACAAGTGTCACTAGATCACCCTGCCCCCTGCTTACCTGACTATTTATGCGCCTTCGACCTTGCCGATGATTTCTTCGTCATCTTCTTCCATGATGCCAAACTCCATCAACAAACCTTCCAGTTCATCCATAGTCAGGGGAGTGGGAATGACAAACTTCTTGTTTTCACTTATTTTAAGGGCCAGATCCCGATATTCTTGAGCCTGCTTATGCTCTGGGGAGTATTCGATAACCGTCATCCGCCGCAGTTCAGCGCGCTGTACCTGATTGTCACGGGGTACGAAGTGGATCATCTGGGTACCGAGCTTCGCGGCCAACGCTTCGAGCAGTTCTGCTTCCTTATCGGTTTCACGGGAGTGGCAGATCAAACCGGCGAGGCGCACGCTGCCCTACGCGGCGTACTTGACGATACCTTTGCAGATGTTGTTAGCCGCATACATGGCCATCATTTCACCGGAAACCACGATGTAGATTTCCTGAGCCTTGTTTTCACGAATCGGCATGGCGAAACCGCCGCAGACAACGTCGCCAAGGACGTCGTAGAAGACGTAGTCGAGGTCGGGGGTGTAGGCGCCTTCTTCTTCTAAGAAGTTGATGGCGGTGATAACCCCGCGGCCGGCGCACCCCACACCCGGCTCCGGTCCACCTGATTCCACACAGTTAATGCCTGCATAGCCGGTTCTCATTACATCTTCGAGCTCCAGGTCCTCGACGGTGCCGAGCTCACGAACCTTGTCCATGACCGTATCCTGAGCTTTAGCGTGGAGGATCAGGCGGGTGGAGTCCGCCTTTGGGTCACAACCGATAATCAAGATTTTCTTACCCAAGGAAGCCAGGCCGGCGACGGTATTCTGAGTGGTGGTCGATTTGCCAATGCCGCCTTTGCCGTAAATTGCGATTTGTCTCAATTTCTTTGCCATGATGTGACTCCTTTTTGATGCGATGTTGAATTTTTGGCAGGCCCACCGGTTCCTGAAAATCGGCTCCGGCCTGTCGCCTGAATAAATATATGTTGTGCTTTGAACAGAAAAACCCCATCCGGACCATCCGGATGGGGCACCTTTACCCCGAAAACGCCGCCTTGGCGTTAAACGAACTACTTTTTTAAAAACCAAATACAAAAAGCCCAGCGGAGGGATATTTCCCCCGGTGGGCTTCGTTGCCGAAATGTCTGAACACCCCATCGTGCCTGACATTTGCCTTATTCAGAATGCAGGACATATGCCAAAACGAGAAACTTTTTTCAACTTGTTGGTTTTACAGAACTTTATATCAACTGGTTGTTTTATTATGAAACCCGGCGGCTATTATTTGTGCAGAAAACGTGCAGTGATCAGAGGCAGCAAGAAAAAAAATGGGCAGGAGGATTTCCCCCTGCCCGTCTCTCTCGCCGCATCGGACCCTTGCCCTTTATAGGAGGGAACCGACAGCGCCTGCAGCGTTGAATTGTGGAGTGCAGCTCTTCAGTTGTTCGGCCATGTGGCTGTTATCATTGTTTACCAACTCGCTACTTTTCAGCAGGGTCTTGGCATCGGCCGCCGAGAGCCGCCTTAACCGTCTTGGTGCTTTCGGAAATCTACTCGTTATGATCTCATGACGTTCTCGAACTCAACAATATTTTATAATATTTTTTCCCGAATCTTTGGCCTGATAAAGCGCAAGGTCTGCACGTTTAACCAATGCATCAGAAGTATCATCAACCTGAAGCTCGGCAAGGCCTATACTTACAGTGATACGGCCAACTTTTGGGAAGTCATAGACAGCTATTTTTTTTCTTAACCGTTCAGCCAGTTGCAAAGCGGCGTCTTTCCCTGTCTGAGGCAGCAAAATGGTAAACTCTTCGCCACCCCACCTGGCCACGATGTCCTGCTGACGAATGCTTTCCTTCACAATACGAACGAGGGCCTTTAAAGCTAGGTCACCAACATCATGGCCATAAGAGTCATTTATATTTTTAAAATTATCAATATCGAGTAGGCATATTGAAAGAAGCCCATTATAGCGTTTGGCTCTACCAATATTGGCGCCCAAATACTCATTGAACGCCCTTCGGTTATAAGCACCGGTCAACTCGTCAGTGGTTGAAAGAAGACGCAACTTTTCTTCCACCTTTTCGCGCTGTTTAACTTCATATATCAATGCATCCCTGGACGTCATGGTGGTTTGAAGATTTTCTGCCATTCTGTTCAACGATTTTGCCAAACAACCAATCTCGTCATTTGCGCCCACTTCAGCCCTAGCATGAAGATGTCCTTCACCAAGTATTTGGGCAGTAGTTGCAAGTTCAACTATGGGCCTGGCTGCCCATTTGCCCAAAACCAGCGCTACCGCAGCGGTTACGAGGGTGAAGATCATTCCGACAAAAACAATCACTAACGTTGTTTTACGGGCAGTCTCGGAGACCTCGTTTTCACTACGGGAAACGACCACACTCCAAGCCTCGCCTTTATTGCCTTGAATGTGATCAGGCGATTCCTGTTTGCCCCCAAAGCCGAATTGTTCTGATCCCATTGTTATTGGTATTGGGGAATATGCCACAAGCTGGTTTCCGTCGTTTTCCGCAATGATTGCGGTGCCACACTCTTTTTGCCGTAATGACCCAACAAGAGCTGCGTTTACCTGGGTTGTCAGAGGGCTCACGTCACGTTCGGACACGATCAATCCACCTGTGCGCACGATTTTCATCCTGCCTGGACTTCGTAGGTCAAACTTCTGGACGATATCGGTCAACGGCCCCATGATATTCACGTTGCTTTTCAATATTCCAATTATCTCGTTTTTATCCCTGATTGGAACAACCACGCCAATCACATATCCCTGGGCACTAGTATCAAAACCTCTATCATCCAGAAAAATTCTACCTTGGCCTTCATCATAACCCGCCAACCACCAATATTTATGGGCATGAGCAAGCGTGGTGAGTTTGCCGGTAGCGGCAATCATGACCCCATAACGGTTAGTGAGAAATATCTCACCATACTCTCCAGGCATGATCATTTGCTGCAGCTTTAGATACTCTGCAACAGGGTTGGTCATGTGGGCCCGGATAAAGGGATCGTTAATATCCGCTGTTGTCATCCATTGTTGGTTACGGCGATCAATCTCTTGTGTTCGTTCATCAGCAGGCAATACGGCAAATTCAGAATTGCTTTTCAGCAGAGCATCCTTAATAACCGGCGCAGAGGAAAGGGTGGCAGCAATTGCTGCCTTTTCTTTAAGGTGGGATTCCACATGCAAAGCAACCTCTTCAGAGATATTTTCAATATTTGTCATCTCTTTATCGAGGACGATTCTGTGGCTGTACTTGTCATAACCCAATGAAAGCAGGATTAGGATGACAACTCCAAACAAGGTCATTGTGAAGGTGGCTTTGTATTGTATCTTCAAAATCCCTCGCTGGTTTTCTCAAAAGGCGGTGACATCTGGCACTAAAAATAAGATGGGCAGGAGTCTCCCCTGCCCATCAAGTTTACTGAGTTACAAATACAGTCACCGTTTAGAATTAAGCAACTCGGCACCAACACGTCGCCTAATGCAAATCTTCCAGCAACTCCTCGAGCTGGTTGGACATAAGACTGTTATCGTTGTTTACCGATTCGATACTTCCCAGCAGAGTCTTAGCTTCCTCAGCTGTGCACTTGACCGCTTCGGCCACCACGGCAAAGCTACGTCCCTTTTCCCCGGCCCGAGCCGCCTCGATGGCAGCATTGATGGCCAACATTTCCAAGTTTAGGGCTACCTGAGTAATTCCGCCCAAAGCACTTTTTATCGTTTTAGTGCTTACAATAATCTCCTCGCTGATGGTGCCGATCTGATCGGAGACATGTTTGTTGGTTTTTTTACGACTTTCGTTAAGTACGTTATAAAACATCAGCGATCCCTTGGCGCTGATAAGCTCCGTCTGCGGGTTGCGATTCTCTTCGATGATTTCCTGAACCTTGGGGGAACCCGTCGCCTCGATGATAAAGTCAGTTCGATGGCTTTTGACCGCCGCCACCAGATCGGTCTCCTGTTTAACACCTAGGACTTTGGCCTCGACCATGCCAGGCGCCTTTAGCTCACGGTCAACCATATAGATCACCTTGACCAGATCGCTACCGGAAAAGATCTTGAGCATCTCCAGCCCACCATGGCCACCACCAATAATTCCCAGGGTCAGTTGTTTTGTTGCTTCGTTCGCCATACCTAAAAATCCTCCTATATATTGCGTGATGACTTTCTGACTTTTCGCTTTTTGCCCCACAAGGGAAGCTAAAAGTTCACTTCATCGGGACACTGCAGTTTCCGTTCCAGGTTCATCAAAAACAAAAAAGGCCCCCCATAAGGGGCCTTCGGTGAAATGTCCTAATGAACAATGGTGTCAGCGACTGGCGCGCAACAGTTCAGCGGCAACCTGTCGATTGTGGGCCTGTTGTTCAAGAACCAGACGATCGATATCGGCAGCAGTAAGAATTTTCTTTTCAACAAAGAACTCCCCGAGCCGTTTTTGCTGGGAGCGTTGATAGTAAAGCAGCGTCTGCAACTGCCGTTCGCTAAGGTACTGTAGATGAACGGCTTTTTCTCCGAAACGGCGAAGGTGTCCGCGAGAGGCGAGAACGGTCCGAATCTCCTGGTTATTCAGCCAGCCCCAGCGCTGGGCGATATCACCGAGATTGGGGCGCTGGCCACGTTGCCAGACCAAGGCCTCAACCAGCAGCCGATAATCGATCAGGCGCTGATAGTAAAGAAACATGCCGAATTCCAAGGTACGGCCGGGCAAATGACCACAATAAAGGTGGGGTTGTCGAGGCGTAGGCCCCCAACCGGGCGAACGCCGGGCCTGGGTTTTTTCTTTTGTTGGACGACTGCTGCGAAAACCACCAGGAGGTTGGGGCTGGGGCTGAGAAGTCCGTGGTGAGGAACGAGTGCGACCAGCCAGGCCCAAACCACGCTCCCGCTGTTTGAAGAAGTTCCCAAACAGTTCATAAGCCGCCGCCACCTCTTGAAAGAGCCCCGTCTGATGACGCGTTTGAGCCGCATCCCCAACAAAAGTATCGGGATGGGTTTCCTTAACCCGCTGGCGATAAGCGATTTTGACCCCGCTCGGCTGCAGGTAGGACAGAAAATCCAGCGAAAGGTCGACCTCCGCCCCAAACAGGGTACGACAAGCTTTGAAAACTTCGATTTCAGAGAGGATAGCCGACAACTACTGATTCTCCTGGAAATTACATCCCTTGACCACCAAAATACTATCAAAACAACCCAAGGCGGATCGTTGATTTGTTTTTTACCTGTTGCCGACCGCCTTGTCAATACACTGTTACCTAACCGCACAGAGGGTATCGACATAAAGGCCCCTTCGCGAATCACTTCAACCACCAGCCATACCAGGATTTAGTGTGGCATGCCACACATGTGTGGCTAGAGGCGGTAGGGCATGCCACACCGAAGCCACACGACCAGGGCCCGTGCAACACCTTATTAAGAGGTCCGCAGCAGACTAAAAACCAGCCACTAAGCCTTTTATTTGACTAGAATGGCAGCTAAGCAGCTGAACATATAGGACATTAACATCCGACACCCATTGTAAGTTGCAAAACCGTACCAACTATTGCTGGTTCGGCACAGTACTTGCCTATTCTGGAGAGCAAACATAGTTTTAAAGGAAAGCAATTCTAGTGCTTGCAAAAACCGAGAAAATTTAGTTTATTGTTACGCTGTTTAGATATCGACAACCCATACCCATCTTTTTCGTCCCTATGGTTTTGCAGATTTAATTGCTGGCTACAGCCAAACAAGCTCTTGGCAAAGGAGTCCAAAGTGAAAAATCTGAAAATTTCCCAAAAAATCTTCCTATTGAGTGGAAGTATGCTGTTGGTTTTCACCCTGGTCGCCAGTTGGATGTACCTGGCTGCCAAGGCGAATGTCATTGAAGGCCGCCGCAGCGAAATCAAACACGTGGTTGAAACGGCTTGGGGGGTTCTCGACCACTACGCCAAACAATCGGCACAGGGCCTACTCAGCGAAGAGGAAGCTAAAGACAAGGCCAAGGCCGCGGTGCAAGGCCTGCGCTTTGACGGCAGCAACTACCTATGGATCAACGACTTCCAACCACGCATGATCATGCATCCCCTCGACCCTGAACTGGCCGGCCAAAATCTGGCGGGCAAAAAGGATCTCAATGGCAAAGCCATGTTTTCCGAAATGGCTCAGTTGTGCCGCAAGCAGGGCCAGGGTTTTGTTGAATATTCCTGGCATAAACCGGGCAGCGACAAGGCAGTCGGCAAGATTTCTTATGTAAAGAAATTGCCCCAGTGGGACTGGATCATCGGCGCGGGCGCCTATATGGACGACATTCATGCCGCTCTGAGCAAGATTTTTTATCTGACCTTTGGTTCCCTGGCCGCCCTATTGATCGGCGGCATTCTGCTGACGCTGTACATCGACCGCCTCATCTCAAAACCCATCTCCACCGCCGTTACCGAAATGGAGAAACTCGGCAGCGGCAACTTCAAAGTTCATCTTGACATGGATCGCACCGATGAAGTTGGCCGTCTGGCTGTAGCCATCAACACCACCGTTGACAACCTGCGCGAAATCTTTGTCGGCATCCGCTCCATGGGTGTTCAGATTGCTTCCAACTCCCTGCGCATGAGCCGGCAGATCGATACCTCAGCACATCACGCCCAAGAACAGAGCGAAATCTCTAACGACATTTTCGCCAGCAGTAAGGAAGCGACCTCTGCTCATGGCGAAATATCCAATAGCACCCAGCGCATCTGCGCTTCGACCAGCAACAACCTGGAGACCGCCAAAGTTTCCTTTCAGGAGCTAATGGATGTCAATGGTCACATGAACTCCATGACCGAAAAGATTGGCAGCTACACGGAGACCATCAACCAGATGGATGCCGAGTC
>JAIOSZ010000310.1 GCA_021107335.1 Desulfuromonadaceae bacterium
CAAACCGCGGGGTTGCGCCCCCGCCCGACGCCCGACTCTTTTTACGCGCCAAAAAAGAGTAGGCAGAAAAAGGCGCCCCGGCTCCTGGCCCATCGGGTACCCTGCGCTGCGCAGACGTTTTGCGGGAGGGCAAAAACTCGCTACGCTCAAACAGTTTCCCCGCCTGATCGCAAAACGCCCACTTCGCTCTGGCTGTGTCCCAGGGGAGGGAAGGTCATAAGCCCTCAGCACCGCAAGATTGCGCTCTTAACCACGATTCCTACTTGCTCCCCGGCAGACAGGAGCGTATTCTAAGGCGGTAGTAATATTAAGGAGATTGCGATGCATCGGTGGATTTGGCGGAGCAGCAACCATTTGTTGTTCTGGTTGTTGTTAGACGCTTGTTATGTGGTGGCTTTATTTACGGTACCGGCTTTTCGACCGTTGCCCTTTACCACCTTTGCTTTGGCCCATCTGGCCGGTATCGCGGTCGGCACCCTGGTCATGTATACCGGAGTGGGTGCCGGGGTGGTTTGGTTTCCTTTTTTTACTCTGCTTGGTTTTCACCCGGCGGATGCCGCCTCTTTTTCCCTCTTCAATCAGTTTGCCGGCAAGGGCAGCGGTTCTTTTAAATATGTGCGCGACGGCATGATCGATTGGCCGGTGGTGCGCCGCTGTATGCCCATGGCCCTGCTCGGTGTCAGCGGCGGTTATCTGCTCGGCATGGTGCTGCCCCATCGTTACGACCCCTGGCTGTTGTTGATCTTTGCCGGGGTGGTGCTCTATCTGCTGCTCGCCCTGCTGTGGCGCAAGCTGCGCCCGCCTCCGGTGGGAGAGGCGTCGCTAGAAGCCCCTCCGGCAAGTCGTCTGCTGGTAATGGGGTCGTCGATTTTCACCGGCATGCTCAGCGTCGGCACCAGTGACTGGCTGATCCCCCATCTGATGCGGCGCCTGCGTATGCCGGCCAGTCGGGCGGTGGCCACTGGAATCTTTGTAATGTTTATCACCGCTCTGTTTTTTTGGGTGCTAATTAGTTTTGGTGTGTTGGTCGGTTGGCGCGACTGGCCGGCTAATCCGCCGCTGCTGTTCGGCACCGTGCCGGGGGTGATGATCGGGGCTCAGTGTGGATCGCGGCTGGTGCGCTTTGCCGTCATGAAGCGGGCTCAACCGGCGGTGTTCATGGCGGTTCTGGCTCTGTCATGCGGCCATATGATCTATGAATTTCTCCGACGACTGTGAATTGAGAAAGGTGGTTTCGGTGGCTAACGACTGGGACAAGGTCTGGCAGGAGCGGGGAGAAAAACCCCTGCTTTTCGACCCCTGGCTTAAGCGGGTTCTGCCCCTGCTGCCACTGGGTACGGTTCTCGATATCGCCTGTGGACGGGGGCGTAATGCCCTGCCGATGGCTGAGTTGGGGTATGCTGTCACCGCCCTCGATGCTTCGTCGCAGGGATTGAAGCAGTTGAATGATGAGGCTCACCGTCGCGGTCTGGCCATCACTACGATGCCGCAGGACCTGGAACAGACCCCTCAGTTGCCGAGGGAGGCCTTCGATGTGGTGCTGCAATTCTTTTATTTGCAACGCTCTCTGTTTGACGCGGTGCGACAGGCGGTGCGGCCCGGTGGGGTGGTGGTGGCCCGTACCTTTAGCCGGGCCGGTAACTTTACCGGTGGGCCGGGTAATCCCGATTATGTTCTGGAGGTTGGCGAGTTCCTGACGCTCTTTAAGGGGTGGGAGATTCTGCTCCATGAAGAGGGGCTCGATGAGGCCGAGCGTGGCGGTGGTCTGGCCGGAATCGTGGCTCGCAAGCCCCAGCTTGAGAACGAGAGGGATGGATTGTGTGCCTAATTCTGTTGGCCTGGGGCCAGCATCCGGACTATCCGCTGGTGCTGGCCGCCAATCGCGACGAATATTACCGGCGACCGACGGCTATCGCCGGACCTTGGCAAGAACATCCCGGCATTATTGGCGGCCGGGATCTGCTGCAGGGGGGTAGTTGGCTGGCCATGAGCCGCAATGGTCGATTTGCTACCGTGACCAACTTTCGTGAAACGCCATCAGCGGTCGAGCCGCCTCGCTCGCGGGGTCAACTGGTCAGCGACTTCCTGCTCGATTCACGTAGCCCGGCTGCATACCTGGCGGGCGTGGAGCAGCAAGGCTCCCTCTATCGTGGTTTTAGTCTGCTGGTGGGTGATCGCGGCTCCCTGGGTTATCTGTCCAACCGGGGGGGTGGGTATCGACTGCTGGAACCTGGTTTGTATGGTGTCAGTAATGCGTTGCTCGACACGCCCTGGCCCAAGGTGGTGGCTGGCAAGAAATGCTTAACGAGCTTGTTGGCGACGTCGCCCCTGGATAACGTCGGGCTCTTTAAGCTGCTGGCCGATGATACTCCGCCCAGCTTGCCAGCGGGAGTTCCCGCCAATGGCGATCTGATCGCCGGGCCCCAGGCGCCGATCTTTATCCGCACCGCCGAATACGGTACCCGCTGCTCCACCCTATTGTGGACCGATCAGGCTGGTGGTATGACGATGTTGGAGCGTAGCTTCGTGCCTGATGGTCGTGACTGGAGCGAGGTTCGTTACCGGTTCGACGGTTCTTGACAGTTTGAAAAATCTCACAGATGATGAGCGATAATCAGTTCAACGAAGTTTCGGAGGATATCAGGGACATGCCTTTGCAAGATTTTGAAATGCCCGAACAATTGCCTCTGCTGGCGGTACGCGACGCGGTGATCTTTCCGCATATGGTTTTGCCTCTGTTTGTTGGCCGTCCGGCTTCTCTAGCGGCGGTTAAGCAAGCAATGGAAGAGAGTCGGCTAATTTTTTTGGCGGCGCAGAAAACTCTCAGCGAAGAAGAGCCCAGTAAAGAGGATATCTATCGGACCGGCACCGTGGCGATGATCATGCGTATGGCCAAGCTTAATGACGGTCGGGTCAAGATTCTGGTGCAGGGGCTGGCTAAGGCACGCATCGAAGAATATTTGCGCGAGGAGCCCTTTTTCGAAGTCAAGGTTGAAGCCCTTGAGGAGCCGGAATTCACGGAACTGCCTCTGGAAGTCGAAGCCCTGATGCGTGCCGTACAGAAACAGCTAACCCAGTTGCAGGCTATCAGCAATACTCTGTCAGCCGAAGTTATGGCGGTGGTGGCCAATATTGAAGATCCTGGCGGCTTGGCCGATTTAGTGGTGGGGCACTTGAGTCTCAAGATCTCCCAGGCTCAAGAACTGCTCGAGGTGTCCGATCCTGTTGAGCGGCTGGCGCAGATCAACGATCTGCTCAACAAGGAGCTGGAGCTGATCACAATGCAGAATCGCATTCAGCTGCAGGCCAAGGAGGAGATGAGCAAGACCCAGCGCGAATATTTTTTGCGTGAGCAGCTGCGGGCCATTCAGGAAGAACTTGGCGGCAGCGATGCGAAAACCACCGATTTGGCGGAACTGGAACAGAAGCTCAAGGATGGGAAGCTGCCCGACGAGGCCATGACCGAGGCGATCAAGCAGCTGCGGCGGCTGGAGGGCATGCAGGCCGAGGCGGCGGAATATTCCATGTTGCGCACCTATCTCGAATGGCTGGCCGACCTGCCCTGGCAGAAGACCACGCGCGACAACCTCGACCTGCACAAGGCCCGCCTGATTCTAGATGAGGACCACTACAGCCTCGATAAGGTCAAGGAGCGGATCCTGGAGTTTCTGGCGGTGCGCAAGCTGAAAAAGAAGCTCAAGGGGCCCGTACTCTGTTTTGTCGGCCCTCCGGGAGTCGGCAAGACCAGCCTTGGCAAGTCCATTGCTCGAGCTATGGGGCGCAAGTTTGTGCGGGTTTCTTTGGGCGGTTTGCGGGATGAGGCGGAGCTTCGCGGTCATCGTCGCACTTATGTCGGCGCCCTGCCGGGGCGCATCATTCAGGGCATGAAGCAGGCGGGGACCAATAATCCGGTATTCATGCTCGACGAACTGGACAAGGTCGGCGGCGCCGATTTTCGCGGCGACCCCTCTGCGGCCCTGCTGGAGCTCCTCGATCCGGAGCAGAACCATGCTTTTTCCGATCATTATATCAATCTGCCCTTTGATCTATCCAACGTGATGTTCATCGCTACCGCGAATGTCATGGACTCCATCCCCTCGGCCCTCAAGGATCGTCTGGAAGTGCTGCGTCTGGCCGGTTACAGTGGCGAGGAGAAGCTGGCCATTGCCGATCGTTTTCTGCTGCCCCGTCAGATCGACGAAAACGGACTCAAGGAGCAGGATGTGCGCTTTTCCCGCTCGGCCCTGCAACGGATGATTCGCGAATATACCGCTGAAGCCGGGTTGCGCAATCTGGAGCGGGAGATCGGCAGCATCTGCCGCAAGGTCGCTTACCGGCAAGCTGAGGGCCGCAAAGGTCCGGTGTCCGTTACCCGCGCCAACCTTGAGCGCTTTCTCGGCCCGGCTCGATATCTGGCTGAAGACAAGTTGGCCGAAAATGAGGTCGGTGTCGCTACCGGCCTGGCTTGGACCGAGCGAGGAGGCGAAATTCTGCATGTGGAGGTCACCACCATGCAGGGGGCGGCCAAACTTATCCTGACTGGCCAGTTGGGCGATGTGATGAAAGAGAGCGCCCAGGCGGCTCTCTCCTATACCCGCTCTCATGCCGAAGAGCTGGGAATCGAACCCGGTTTCGCCGAACGTCTGGATATTCATGTCCACGTGCCGGCCGGCGCCATCCCCAAGGACGGGCCGAGTGCCGGAGTGACCATGGCCACTGCGCTGGTGTCGGCCTTGAGTGGCCGGAAGATCGACCGGGAGGTGGCCATGACCGGCGAAATCACCCTGCGGGGTAAGGTACTGCCGGTGGGTGGTTTGAAAGAAAAAGTGTTGGCAGCGGTTCGCGCGGGTATAACTATTTTGGTGATCCCCCGTCAGAATGAAAAGGACCTGGTGGAAATTCCCGCGGCCTTGCGTCGCAAGGTAACCTTCGTCCCGGTAGAAAACATGAGCCAGGTGCTAGAGCGGGCCTTGGAGAGTGCACCATGAAGTTGGCCGACCTGGGGGAGTTCGGTTTTATCGAACGCATTCAAAGGGCGGTGGCCAAGCTGGAAGGAAGCGGCGTCCGACTTGGTATCGGTGATGATTGCGCGGTGCTCGAACTGCCAGCAGGCCAAGTGCTGCTGACCAGTACTGATTTGCTCATCGAGGAGATTCATTTTCGCTCGGATTGGAGTGACTGGCGGGCCCTGGGAGGCAAGTGCGTGGCGGTCAATGTCAGCGACGTGGCCGCCATGGGCGGCAGTCCTCGGCACCTCTATCTTGGGCTGGCGATTCCGGCAACCATGACGATGGACGACCTGGATGCCTTTTTAGCGGGATTTCTCGAGACCGCCGCCGATTACGGCGCGGTGTTGGTCGGCGGCGATACCTGTCGTTCACCGGGGCCGTTAATGATTTCGGTGACCGTCGAGGGGGCGGTGCCGGCTGATCAGGTTGTTACCCGCAGCGGCGCTCGACCCGGAGATGCCATCTATGTCTCGGGGACCCTGGGGGATAGCGCTCTAGCCCTGCAACGGTTGCAATCCAATCGGCCGATGGCAGAAGAACTGGCCGATTGCCATCATCGGCCAAAAGCCCGAGTCGCCCTCGGTCGGGCTCTGGCCGAAGCGCAAATACCCAGTGCGATGATCGATGTTTCCGACGGCGTGCTGGCCGATCTGGGCCATATTCTCGATGCTTCAGCTGTGGGGGCTCGCTTGGAACAGGCATTATGGCCTCTTTCGTCTGAATTTCGCCAAGCTTTGGCCGAAGAGTCGGCTCTGTTTGAGCTGGCTTTATCCGGTGGCGAGGATTATGAACTGCTGTTTACCGTGCCGTCGGACAAGGAACACCTGCTGGCTGACCTGTTTGCCGATGTGCCGGTTACACGTATCGGCACCGTGACTGAAGCGGAGCAGGGGTTATTGTTGGTTGATGAGGCTGGGGAGATGCGGTCGGCGAGGGCTAAAGGGTTTAATCATTTTCAAGGTTGAACTGCAAGACCGCGGGGTTGCGCCCCCGCCCGACGCCCGACTCTTTTTACGCGC
>JAIOSZ010000032.1 GCA_021107335.1 Desulfuromonadaceae bacterium
GGACGAATAGACAACGATGACAAGGTAGATTAGTTCGTCATTCAGTCTACTGCATTGAGCGCTGGCATCATGCGGAAAAACCACCTTTGTCGCTCGGTTAGTCCTGCTGAAAAGCGCATTCTGAACAAGTAAATAAAAAAAGAGCATTTAGGGATCTGAAGCGGATAAGCCATCATAGCGGGTTCGCTTTTTGTCATTGGAGGCCCCCCCCCCACAAACTTTACCCACCTGCGGATAAACGGCTTCACCCCGCAGTTTAACGACGAATATTACGTAGACGATTGTTGTTCGCAAAGTGTTTTTCTTGCGATATTTTTCTTAAGCATATAATCTATAGCGCTTCGGGTTATCTGACGATTATTACGCGATAAATGAAGGGGTTAGTTCATGTTCCGTAAAGAAATTAAAGTACTGGATTGCACCATTAGAGACGGCGGCCTGATCAATAATTACCAGTTTTCAGACGAACTGGTGAAGGGCGTCTACCGCGCTGCATGCGACTCCGGGGTGGATATCGTTGAGCTCGGCAAGAAGTTGACTGTCAGCGATGAATATACCAGAGAAAAATACGGAAAATGGAATTTCTGTGATGATGATGATCTCAAGATGGTCATTGATTCTTACGAGAGTGACTACCGGCCACTAATTGCCGTGATGTTTGATGTTGGGCGCGTGGATATCAATGCGCTTCAGCCGGCGGATCAAAGTCCTATTGATATGGTTCGCACCGCCTGCTATGTCGCAGATACCGACAAGGCTATAGATATGGCCAAGCGCAGCAAGGATCTCGGTTACCAGACAACCATCAATATCATGGCTCCTTCCGCTGCTATTCGTACCGATCTAAAGGAAGCTCTGGATGAAGTCAGCAAGGCTGATGAGGTGGACTACCTCTATCTGGTGGACAGTTACGGAGCTTATTATTCAGAGCAGGTGACCGATTATCTGGCTCTGTATAAAGAACACTGCCCCAATAAAGAGCTGGGATTCCATGCTCACAACAACCAGCAGCTGGCCTTTGCCAACACTCAGCAGGCCATCATTGACGGAGTAAACCTGCTGGATGCCACCATCAATGGAATGGGCCGCGGCGCCGGTAACTGCAACCTAGAGTTGTTGCTCAACTTTCTGAAGAATCCCAAATTTGATGTCGCCCCTCTCTACAAGGTCATCCAGGAACACTTTGTGCCTCTGCGCGAGAAGATCGAGTGGGGGTTCAATGATATCTACGGAATCAGTGGTCATCTGAATCAGCATCCACGGGCCGCAATGAAATGCCGTGCCGATAAGGAGATCATGGATAATTGCTATGACTTTCTGGTCGACTGCACCGCTGAGATATAGCAGGTTTTAATAACCGTCCCCGTCTCCCTTTTGTCCGTGTTGGTCGATTTTTGGGTTTTGTGGTGCGCATCCTGCGGGTGTCTTGAAACAGTTTCTGCAAATACACGATTTAATAGAAAGCGGGCCTGCTTGAAACAGCAGGCCCGCTTTTTTACTGGTAATACACTTGCGATTTTCTGGCCTGATTTTCTATGTCTGGTCGGCATCCCTCAACATACGAAAAATTTCCCGAAAAGCTCGTTTGTCGGCCGAATTCTGCACCGACTTGGCCAAACGGTGAATTTTACCCGTATCAACGCCCTGCAGAGTTTTTTCGATTTCTTCCAGGGTTTCAGCACAACGAGTTGGATCACAGAGACCCTCGCGCAGCTCTTCGAAGTGATGAAACCCTGCTGTGCTCTGGCGGTGACCCCGTTCAAGGTCGGCCATGAATGTTTCGACCTGCTCGCGGTTTTCGTCATCCTCCCGCAGTAGCCCCGCCAGATGTTTAAGTTGCCGTTTGCGGGCGCCGTGTGATTTGATGGCGCGCGCTTGCTCCAGTTCTTTGGCGAGCACTCCGGTTAGGGGCAGGCGGCGATAGTCAGCCACGGCCATGGTGACCAGGGTTTCGGCGAGTTCTGCTATGGCCTTTGCCTCGCGTTTTTTGGCGCTGCGGCTGGGCGGTCGTGGGTCAATAAAATCATCGTTCATCAAAAGACCTTGTTGCTATCGAGTAAAAAGGTAACCGGACCGTCGTTGGTCAGGCTGACTTGCATCATTGCCTGAAATTGTCCGGTAGCGACACTGACGCCCCGTTGGCGGAGCAGCGCTACATAGTGTTGGTAGAGGCGATTGGCCTCCTCTGGTGGGGCAGCCCGTGAAAATCCCGGCCGCCGGCCCTTGCGGCAGTCGGCGGCTAGGGTGAACTGGGAGACGACCAGAATTTCACCGCCGATATCTTCGACGGATAAGTTCATCTTGCCCTCGTCATCCTCGAACAGCCGCAGTTCAGCGGTTTTCTTTACCAGGTATGCGGCATCCCCCTCTGCATCATCCTGCTCCACCCCTAATAGTACCAGCAGGCCCTGAGAGATGGCTCCAACCGTTTCACCGGCCACTACTACCTGCGCCTGTGAAACCCGCTGCAATACTGCTCTCATGCCTGCTTCTCGGCCATTTGGCGCAGCAGGGACAGGCTAGCCAGGTGAAAGCAGTGGTCTTCACCGGGAGCGGTTTCGAGCAATTTTGGTACTTCGGCAAAGCGCTCATCGGCCATCAGGGCAGTAAAAACCTCAAGGGATACGGCCCCCTGGCCGATCTGGGCATGCCGGTCGACGCGAGATCCTCGTTCTTTAAGAGAATCGTTCAGATGAAAAGCAGCAATGTGTTCGGTGCCGACCAGGCGGTCGAATTCGCTCATGGTGGACCGGTAACCCTCAGCAGAAGTCAGATCATAGCCCGCCGCTAGAGTGTGACAGGTGTCGAAGCAGACACCGAAGCGTCCTTCGGGAACCCGTTCCATAATCTCGGCCAGATGTTCGAAACGGTGGCCTAGGTAGCTGCCCTGGCCGGCGGTATTTTCTAACAACACGCGGACTGAAGGTGGCGCTTCGGCAAAGATGCTACGCAGGGACTCGGCAATACGTTGCAGGCCAACGTCTTCACCGGCCCCCAGGTGAGCCCCCGGGTGCATGACCAGGCCGGGAATGCCGAGAAGCGCGCAGCGCTCCATCTCGTCGATAAAGGCGGCCAGAGAGCGACTTCGCTTGTCACCTTCTGTCGCGGCCAGGTTGATCAGGTAGCTGTCGTGGGCAGTGACCGAGGTGACCTGACTTTTTTCCCAGGCGGAGGCAAAGGCCTCGATTTCTGTGCACGGCAGCGGCATAGATCGCCACCTGCTGGCATTCTTGATGAATATTTGCGTGGCTGTGCAGCCAAGCTCTTCGGCGCGACCAAAGGCCTAGCTGACACCGCCGGGGATGGCGAGGTGTGCACCGAGTAATAGCAAAAGGCGGCGAGCCATAAAATTAAGTCCTCGGGCAGCTTGCGAGCAATGACGATTTGAACGATGACAA
>JAIOSZ010000343.1 GCA_021107335.1 Desulfuromonadaceae bacterium
AAAGGGTGATCGCCGCTCTTAAGGATGAGGCACCCCTTACCGTCGCTAACCTGTTGCGAATGGATCGTCAGCGGCTGGAGGAACTGATTCGACCCAGCGGTTTTTTTCGTCAGAAAGCCGAACGTTTACAGCTTTTTTCCGCCTACCTCATGGACCACTATGCGGGAGATTTAGGTGCTATGTTGAGCGGGCCTCTGCAACAAGTAAGAGCTGAATTGTTACGCTGCAAGGGGGTGGGGCCGGAGACAGCTGATTCCCTCCTGCTCTATGCTGGAGATCGGCCTTCCTTCGTGGTCGATGCTTATACTCGACGGCTCTTCGGTCGTTTAGGTCTGCTACAGGGAAAAGAGTCCTATGACCAGATTCGCCAGATGTTCATGACTAACCTGCCGCACAATAGTGGTCTCTTCAACGAATATCACGCGCTTATTGTTGAGCAGTGCAAACAGTATTGCCGTACAAAACCGCTCTGCTGTGACTGCCCGCTACAGGGCGATTGTGCTGCTTACCTGCGCGGCGATTATCCCTGAAATTGTTTGTTCCCGTCTGGTCTGAATTTTGATTCCCTCATGCTTGTTTTGTTTGATGCCAAGCACCTTTCCTTCATGGGCTCTGTCGGGCTGCCTTTGTGGCCTGGTAGATCAGCCAGCCAATCACGCTGCTACCGAACAGCAGGACGATTAAAAAGATCAATAGGGGTGAGTATTGGGGGGTGACCTGTAACTGGTCGAGGGTGAAGTGGGGTTGCAAAAAAGCGCTGCGCAGCCATGCTCGCAGGGAGACCATGCAGCAGACCAGAGGAACCAGCAGAGCCAGGCTGGTCAATACCCGTTGCTGAAAAGCGTTGACCAGCAAAGCGGTTACCAAGACCAGGGCGGCGCTCATAAGCAGGGTCGCCAGAGGCGAACCGCCGAGGATTTTCCAGCGCAACGGTTGGGGCAGGCTAAATAGAAACAAAGGGCCGATGAGCAATTGCAGCAAGGTCAGGCGGCTGAACAGGGTCATGCCCAGGTTTCGGGCATAGGCGGCCAGTTCCGGCGCCCTCGATTGATAACAACGGCCCAAAATGGCTGTAAACAGACCGCCAACGGCGAGGGCGGCGATTATAAAATGAAGATAGCGAGGCCAGAGGGTCTGATCTGTTAAATTCAGCAGGGTTCCGTTGTCCTGACCGAAGTAGGCTGACCAGTGTTGGGGGTGGAGCATCAGGGTCATGTTGTTGCTGAACAGAAACGGAATCGCCAACAACAGGGCCAACACAACCGCCAGCAGCAGCCAGCGCAATCGACCAAGGCGCTGATAGCGGAAGTCGACCCAATAGAGGGCATAGTAGGCCACGATGAGCAGGGGGATAATGGCCAGCCAGTAACTGCCCATGAGAATCGAACTGGTATAAAAAAACTGGCCGTACAAAACCTGTAGAAAGAGCAGCGAAGCGACCCCCGAATTGACCACAAAGGCCATGATCAGCGGCAAAGCGCGACTCAGTTCCGTAGCCAGTTGAGTGGCTACGGCGTCGGAACGGCGTTGCAGGTAAAGCGTCACCGCAGTGGTGCCGAGTAGGCAGTTCATGAATAATAGATGTAGAGGCAGGACCAGCATCAGAAGGGCAAGAAGGTAGCCCCAGGCGACAGGGATTGGGTCCGGCAGGGGGATCAGTGGATTCATGGAGTGACTCCCTTGGCCGGCTGTTGATCAGCCGAGCGATTCAATTGATAAATATAGTCGGCGAGGCGGTCCTTTTCCTTTGGGGTTCCTTTATAGTCAGGCATGGCCGAATGGAGCCGGTTCAGGTGGTCGAGAGCATCGCGAATGCGGGTTTTCGGCCAGTCGGAGGTGCGGTTTTTGACTAATTCAGTGGAATGGCACAGGGTACAGTTTTGTTCAAATAGCAACTGGTCGGGAGGCATCTCTTGCTGGGTGTCAGCGGGATTTTCAAAGGTGGGGAACAGGCCGTCGGTGAGAAAGGCCGCCAGCACCTGCCGTTCTGTTTTGTTGCCGGCAAAGGGAGGCATAAAGTAGCGAACCTGATGCAGGCTTCCGATGTAACCGGCGAGGGCGACTTGGTCCATAGATCGGGTTCGCTGTCGAAGGTCATTGTTGAAACCATCGAGGGTATGGCAGGAATAGCACTGAAATTTGAACAGGTCGCGCCCCGCTGCTGATGGATCTGTGGCGATCTCATGCGCCCGGCTCCAGCGCGCCCTTGACAGAAACCCCTGCTGCTGAAGTTCCTGTAGCTGAGCTGGCGCGACACCGTTGCAAAACATCGCTTGCTGCACAACAAACGGCCGCCTGGCCGCCTCTCGAGTCCATTCAAAACTGCCCATCAAAAGCAAGCCAGAGGCCAGAGCCAGAACGGCCAGAGAGCGGCGGTAACGAAGTGGCGCGCAAAGGCTTAACAGCAGAACTGAAGCCACAAGGATAATGCCGATGGCCCCCCCGTGCAGTGCGCGGACGATAGTTGGCGAGCCCGCCGTAACCAGGTCTCTGGCCGGGTGGGGCAGGCTGCGCAGATACCACCAGGCCGTTGGCAGAGTAGCGAGCAAGGCCGGTAACATTAGCCGGCTACAGTAGCGAACCAGTTGCCGACGTAGGTTGAGATCCTTGCTGAAGGAGCTGAACAACAGGGCGAAGAGGCCCGCATTGATGACGGCCAGTAGGGTGCGAAAGACCAGTGAAGGCCAGAAGCTGGGGTTAAAAAAGGCGCTCCAAAAGGACCCGTCACTGGTCCAGTTGCCGGAAGTAAGCATGAAGGAAATGATGCCGTCGATAATAAACAGGCTGCACCAGGCGGCACCAAAGTAAATCCAGCCCACTATTTTATGAATGGACGGGGCCATGCGATCAAAGGAATAGAGATAGACTGAGATGGCGACGATCTCAATCAAAAAGAAAACCCATTCCGCCGCCCAGGCGAAGACAAATTGATGAATGAGTAAAGAGGTGCCCCCCGGCTGGACCAGAGAGATGACAAACCAGATGCCGACCCCCGTCAGGCTGCCGTAGACCAGGGTCAACAGGACGAATAGGCGGGCGAAACGTTTGCTAAAGGAAAGCAGATTGGCATCGTTGCGTTTGCGGGCCAGGTTTTCGCTCAGGGCCAGTAACAGGCCGCCGCCGACAGCAAAGTGGGACACGAAGACATGACCGATTGCAATCAGGGCAATCAGGGTGCCGCCGCCGATGGTCGGCAGGTACCAAACTGGATAGTTCATGAACTCTCCTGAGAGAAAAATCTTATTAGTTCTAATACCTTTTTGAAGGGCGCTTTGTCAAACTCGGCAATAGATGATATCAGCCCAAGGAACAGATGTGCTGGCAGTATTGGCTTGCTAACGTATGTTTGGTGAGGGGAGTGAGCCTGCTTGGCTGTATTCTTTGTTAAGCATAGCACCGCGCCGAGTCTCTGCAGTTGTTTGATGGTTGCCTGAGTGATATGGATGTTTTGCAGGGGGATTTTTTAATGCATGTAGCTTGAGGCAGTGTAAAAATGGATATTTTGGTTGCATTTTCCAGGCAGATCACAAAATAATGTTTTATTGTAAACGATATCAGGTTTCTTTCTTTATATTCATTGATCGGCAACAACAGTACAGTTCCTGAAAAGGGTGGTTTTTTTTACAAGATAGGCAGCAAAATCTTGTTTTGAGGTTGTTCTATGCTTTGGAAGACACGCAGCAGGTTGATGAGACAGATTTTCCGTTTGGTTTTTTTGACCATTCTGGCGATGTCGTTGTGCTCTGGCGGGGCGGCAGCCGGCGAGCAGCCTTATCACGGCAAGAAGGTTCTCTGGGTCGACTCCTATCACCAAGCCTACGAATGGTCCGCCGGTATCGAGGCAGGTATCCGCCGGGAGTTGCAGAACAGCGGCGTTGAGTTGCGCATCGAGCGCATGAACACCAAGTGGAACTTCGACGAGGCCTTTCGCCGGGAGGCTGCGCTCAAAGCCAAGGCAGCGATCGAGGAGTTTCGCCCTGACGTCGTCATTGCATCCGACGACAATGCCGCCAAGTACCTGGTGGTACCCTACCTGAAAGACACCGATCT
>JAIOSZ010000053.1 GCA_021107335.1 Desulfuromonadaceae bacterium
GATCGAACCGTTCATCATCAATATTCTCGATAAAGACGGCACCCGTTATCTCAAGGCGGCCATTACCCTTGAGACCAACAACGATCCCGTCGTTGAAGAAATCACTCAGCGCATGCCGCAGATCCGTGATTCCATCCTGTTGCTAGTGGGCAATAAGACCTTCGGTGAGCTGGCCGACCTGCAAGGCAAATTACAATTGCGCAGCGAACTTCGTGAACGCCTCAACAAAATTCTGACAGGTGGACGCGTTGAAAAAATTTACTTTACCGAATTTGTCGTCCAATAGAGGCCCCTGTGGAACGCATTCTATCCAAAGATGAAATTGCCGAACTGCTCTCGGCGGTACGCGCCGGAGACATTGTCGTTGAGGGCGAATTAAGCGCCGCCGGTGGTGGGTCGAGAGTCAATAGTCTCGACCTGGTTTTCAGCCATAGCAGCCGCAAGTGCAAATTCGAAAATTTCGATATTGTGCTCGATACCTTCGCTCGTAACTACAGCATCTCGCTGACCAATTGCCTGCAACATTCCATTTTGGTCCAACGAGAAGCGATCGAGGCTTACGAGTTCGAAGGTTTTCTGCAACGGCTTAGCGGACATGAAGCGATCGGCATTATAAGTCTCGAGCCTCTGCGTTGGGGGGGACTGTTGGTTTTCAGTGACGCCCTCTCTTTTTATCTGGTGGAGAAACAGCTGGGAGGTAATGCGGATGCTCAACAGATTCTGCCCAATCGACCTTTATCCGCTATCGAACGCTCCGTCTTAAGAAGATCCTTTGATGATGCCTGTCTCGATCTGACGAAAGCCTTTCTGCCCCTGGAAGAGCTCGACAGCTCGTTGGTCAAAATTGAAGGCAACCCGCGACTGGTCAATATCGTCCCCCCCGATACTCAAGTTATAGTCTGTCGTTTTACGGTCTCGATTGGTACGTTGTCCGGGAAAATCAGTCTGGCGATTCCTTTGCCCGCTCTAGAGCCACTACGGGAAAAGATGCGCGATCAGATGGGCCCCTTGAATAAACAAGCCGACCAGGGCTGGAAGCTGAAAATCGAGGACGCACTGACCGAAATGGAAACGGATATCGCGGCCCAGTTAGCACAAATAGCGTTGCCGGTTCGGGATATTCTCAACTTTCAGGTCGGTGACATCATCGATTTGGGACAAGACCCATCCGGTCCCCTGACAGTACTAGTTGAAGACAAGGCCAAGTTCATTGCCCGAGCCGGAGTCTTCAAGGGGAAAAAGGCCGTCCGCCTCACCGAGCGCATTAAATCTAAAACAAATTCTCAATCGAAGGACTAAAGGAATCTCACCATGCCGACCAACCAAGAGCCCAATCAAGCCCAGGCGAACCCGGCCATCACCGAAAATAAGGAACTCGGATTTTTGCTGGATATTCCCTTACAGGTATCGGTGGAAATCGGCCGTTCGAAAATCCTGATCAAAGACTTGTTGCAAATGCAGGAAGGTTCCATCATCGAACTAGACAAACTTTCCGGCGAACCTCTCGACCTGTATGTCAACTCACGGTTAATCGCCCGAGGCGAGGCAGTGCTGGTTAAGGATAAATATGGTATTCGCCTGACCGAGGTGGTCAGTCCGTCCGAACGTATCGAGAACCTGGGATAACCGACCATGCCCCTCTGTTTACTGCTGATACTATTACCCGCAACGGTCCATGCAGGGGCCGAGGCTCCCGATCCATTGATCGGCAATGGTTTGCGCATGGTGGCCGGCCTGCTGTTGGTCCTCGGCCTGATGCTATTGCTCTTTGCTCTGAGTAAACGGGGCCTGCGCTGGTTGCCTGGCAGCCGCGAAGGGCGCATCCATATTCGGGAAACCCGGCCACTAGGCGGCAAAAAAGCTCTTTGCCTGGTCGAAGTGCAAGGCCGCGAACTCCTCATTGGGGTCAGTAACGAGCGTATCGAACTCCTTTGCGAGCTCGATTCCCCGCCGGGCCAATCCTTTGAACAGACCCTGCAGAACCAGAACCGAGAAAGTCGTAAATGAAACGCCTCATCACCATCGCCATCACCGCCACTCTGCTGATGCTGCCCCTGTTGGTTCAAGCCGAGGGTTTGCCAAGCATCACCGTCGGCATCGGTCAAGCGGCCGATCCCGGCGAGACCTCCACCGCCCTGCAGATCTTGCTGGTACTGACCGTCCTTTCCATGGCGCCGGCTATCTTGCTGATGACCACGGCCTTCATCCGCATCGTGGTGGTGCTGTCTTTCGTTCGCCAGGCGATGGGTACTCAACAGATGCCACCGAATCAGATCATCATCGGTTTAGCGCTGTTTTTAACCTTTTTTGTCATGGCACCGGTTTTTACCCAGGTCAACGACAACGCCCTGCAACCGTATCTTGACAAACAGATCAGCCAGGAACAGGCCCTGACTGCAGCGGTCATCCCCATGCGTGAGTTCATGTTCAAACAGACCAAGGAAACAGAACTTGAATTGCTGATGGAGATCGCCGGTCAGCCGGCACCGGACAACATGGAAGACGTGCCGACCATGACCCTGATTCC
Organism: Desulfuromonadaceae bacterium; assembly: GCA_021107335.1. GTDB lineage: Bacteria > Desulfobacterota > Desulfuromonadia > Desulfuromonadales > Syntrophotaleaceae > Syntrophotalea_A. The sequence continues at coordinate 2,528 of JAIOSZ010000053.1, forward strand.
CGCCTTTATGCTGTCGGAACTCAAGCGGGCCTTTCAGATCGGCTTTATGGTCTATATCCCCTTTTTAGTCGTTGACATGGTGGTTGCCTCGGTCCTGATGTCCATGGGTATGATGATGCTGCCTCCGGTTATTATCTCCCTGCCCTTTAAATTATTGCTCTTTGTCCTGGTCGACGGCTGGAACTTGGTGGTTAGCTCTTTGGTCCAGAGCTTCTTCTGAGTAGGATCAACCGTAATCCTGCCCCATTAAAAGGAAACCTCCATGAGCCCTGAATTTGTCACCGGCCTCGGACGCCAGGCTATCGAAACAATTTTACTGGTCGCGGCCCCCATGCTGCTGGCCGGACTTTGCGTCGGTCTGCTGGTCAGTATCTTTCAAGCAGCGACCCAGATCAACGAACAGACCATGACCTTTATTCCAAAGATCGTTGCGGTCTTCGTCACCCTGCTGATCTTCGCCCCCTGGATGATCAAGGTCCTAGTCGGTTTCACGACAGGCGTGCTGACCGGCATCGCCACCGTTGGCGGCTGAGGCCTATCGTGCCTTTTCCCGCCATGTCCACCGAGACTTTCGGCCTATTTCTGGTCTGTGCCTCCCGAGTTGCCGCCTTGATGAGCAGCATACCGGTTTTCAGCAGCGCCCAGACCCCTATGCAGTTAAAGGCCGGCCTATCCTTGACCCTGTCCCTGCTGGTTTTCCCCATCGTCTCACCGTTGGTACCGAACCTGCCCCAGACCCCCATCGGCTTAGCTCTGCTCGTTAGCCAAGAAGCCCTGCTCGGTTTCATCCTCGGCTTTATGGGCCGATTAATTTTCACCGCCGTCGAATTCGGCGGCACCATCATCGGCTACCAGATGGGTTTTGCCGCCGCCAACGTCTTCGACCCGCAGAACCAACGTCAGATATCACTGATGTCCCAGTTTCAAAGCGTCTTCGCCATTCTGCTGTTTCTGGCCCTTGATGTCCATCATCTGTTCCTACGGGCGATCGTTCACTCTTATCGGCTGTTGCCACCGGGAGAGCTCGATCTTTCCGGAGGTGCGGTCCCATTTCTGCTGGACCTGACGGGCAACATGTTCACTCTCGCGGTCCGTTTCAGCGCCCCGGTTTTGGCACTATTGCTGTTATCAGGCCTGGTGCTCGGCATTATGTCCAGAGTCTTTCCTCAGCTCAATGTCTTCATGCTGTCCTACCCGATCAACATAGGGCTCGCCCTGATTGTCATAGGTTTGACATTCCAGATGGTTTCCACCCTGCTTACACGGGAATTCAGCCTGCTCGGCGACCGCTTTGTACACATGTTCCAACTACTGGGGGGGACTTAAATGGCCGACGACTCCTCCGGCGAACGTACAGAACAGGCCACAGACAAACGTCGCACGGAGTTTCGCAACAAAGGTCAGGTGGCCCAGAGTAAAGAGATACAAACTGCGGCGATGATGGCCACCACCCTGCTGTTGTGGTTCTTCTATGCGCCCCTGTTCTGGAACAAGCTTGCGGTATCTCTGGCTGGAACCTGGAAAATCTGCGCTTCTTTTGAGGTGACACCCAACTCCATCGTCAACCTTTTTGCGCTGGTGCTGCAACAGGGCGGTCTATTGCTGGCGCCGCCGTTTTTACTCGTAATAGTCGTCGGGTTTTTCTCCAGCGTATTACAGATCGGCTGGTTATTTACGGGCAAACCACTGCAACCCGATTTCTCCAAAATGAACCCCATTGCCGGTGTAGCCCGCTTTGTTTCCAAGAAATCACTGGTTGAAATTGTCAAATCGATGGCAAAAATACTGCTCATCGGGGCGGTAGCCTACAAGGTGGTCTTCGACGAATTCGATCAAGCCCTGCTGCTGATCGACATGGACGTTGTCGACACGGTGCGTTTTCTCGGGCGGGTCGCTACCAACGTCCTGATCAAGTCTTGCGGCATCCTGATTCTATTGGGTCTGTTCGATTTTCTGTTCGTTCGCTGGGAAATGGAACAGAAAATGAAGATGACTAAACAGGAACAAAAAGAAGAGTTCAAGGAAGCGGAAGGGGACCCTTATATCAAGGGCCGCATCCGTGCCTTGCAACAGGAGATGTCCCGGCGGCGCATGATGGCTGAGGTGCCCAAGGCGAACGTAATTGTGACCAACCCGACCCACCTGTCAATCGCCCTGCTCTATGATCGCCAAACCATGGATGCCCCGCAGGTTGTGGCCAAGGGCGCCGATCATCTGGCCATGCGGATTCGTGAAATTGCCACAGAGAACCGCATACCGCTGGTAGAGAACATACCCATTGCCCGCGTGTTGTACAAGGTGGAGATCGGTCAACCGATCCCCGAAGAGATGTTCAAGGCCGTGGCGGAGATACTGGCTTATGTTTACGGACTGCCAGGTCGAAAATAATTTGTTTTCATCCAAAGTTTCCGGATGGACACTAATTTCAAACAAGGATAGGCTTCATGATTGAAAAACTGATACAACACGACTGGAAAGAGAGTCTGCTGCGCAGCGACGTCATGGTGGCCGTAGGGCTGGTCTCCATTTTGCTGTTGATGATCATCCCCCTGCCATCCTTCCTGTTGGACATCTTTTTATCCCTCAATATCACCATTTCGCTACTGGTTATGATTATCTCCCTCTACACCCTGAGGGCTCTCGATTTCGCGATCTTTCCATCGCTGCTGCTAGCCACGACCCTGTTTCGCCTATCCCTTAACGTCGCCTCGACCCGCCTTATCCTGTTGCACGGCAACGAAGGACCTGATGCGGCCGGTTCGGTGATTCAGAGTTTCGGCCAGTTTGTCGTCGGTGGCAATTACGTGGTCGGCATCGTCATTTTTATCATTCTGGTAATCATCAACTTCATGGTTATCACCAAGGGCGCCGGGCGCGTTGCCGAGGTCGCCGCCCGTTTCACCCTGGATGCCATGCCCGGCAAACAGATGGCCATCGACGCTGACCTCAACGCCGGTCTGATTACCGAAGACCAAGCCCGCACCCGCCGGCAGGACGTCTCCGATGAAGCCAGCTTCCACGGAGCCATGGACGGCGCCAGCAAGTTCGTCAAGGGGGATGCCATCGCCGGCATCATCATTACCCTGATAAACATCGGCGCCGGATTCATCATTGGCGTCGCACAAAAGGGCATGCCAGCGGCCGATGCGGCCGCCAACTACACCATCCTAACCGTCGGCGACGGCCTGGTTGGGCAGATACCGGCGCTGATCATCTCCACCGCCGCCGGTATCCTTGTCACTCGCACCGCCGGCAGCCAAGATTTTGGCAACCAACTCAAGAGCCAGTTCACCGTACACCCCCGAGCCATCTGGATCGTGTCCGGCGTACTACTCGGGTTTGCCCTGATCCCTGGATTACCCTTTATTCCCTTTTTATTACTGTCCATTCTGTTGGCCTACGTCGCCTACCGCATTCAACAAGGTCTGGAGGCCGATGCGATTGCGACCGCAGAAGAAGTCCCCGAGGCGCTACAACCGCAAGAAGACAACTACGAGGAAATGTTGAATATCGACCTGCTGGAACTTGAGGTCGGTTACGGCCTGATACCCCTGGTCGATTCTGCCCAAGATGGCGAGCTCCTACCGCGCATCCGCTCGATCCGCAAACAATTCGCCCTCGACAGCGGCTTCATTGTGCCGCCCATTCATATCAAAGATAATTTACAGCTTAAACCCAACGAATATTCCATCCTGCTCAAAGGTATTTCTCTTGCGGGTGGTGAGATTATGCCCGGTCATTTTCTAGCCATGAATCCGGGATTGGCCAGCGAACCCTTAAAGGGCATTGCAACCACCGAACCGGCCTTCGGCCTGCCGGCCACCTGGATCAGTGAAGACAAAAAAGAACGGGCTCAGATCGCAGGTTACACGGTGGTCGACGGCACCACGGTGACCACCACCCACATCAGCGAAATCATTAAACGCCATGCCCATGAGCTGATTGGCCGACAAGAGGTACAGAACTTGCTAGACAACTTTGCTAAGAGCTATCCGAAGCTGGTTGAAGAACTGACTCCCAACCTCTTGCCACTGGGAA
>JAIOSZ010000113.1 GCA_021107335.1 Desulfuromonadaceae bacterium
TCCTACCCCGCTTGATAGAGTCGAGACCGAGGGACGGCCCGACGGTGCGGTCTTCCAGGATCTCAACAGGGGCCGGAAGAGAACCTGCCCGCAGGATGATAGCCAAATCAGTGGCTTCCTGTTCGGTAAAGGAGCCGCTGACCTGGGCGCTACCGCCGGAAATACGCTCGCGAATCTCCGGTGCCGAATAGACCGTGTCATCGAGTACGATGGCCATACGCTTGCCCACGTTAGCGGCGGTAATCTGATCGAAACGCTTGGCGCCAACAGCGTTGAAATCTATGGCAACATAGGGTTCATTAAAGCGCGTGTCGATGCGTACCTGGGCGTCGGACAGCAAATCACCGGCCATCACCGTCTTGTCCTTGACCACCAGCGGGATTTCCCTGATCTCGCCACTGCGAGAGTCCACCCGGCGTTCGTAAAGCAGTTTGGTGCCAGGCGGCAGATTGCCCTGTACCGCCTGTTGCAGATCGGCTTTTTCGTCGACCATCATGAATTCGAGGCGAGCGGTCTTGCCCAGCAGGGCAATGGCTCGCTCGGGATCTTTAATACCCGGCAACTGAATCAGAATCCGGCCACCGCTCTGCAGTTGCAGGGTTGGTTCACTGACTCCGAACTGGTCGACCCGGTTACGCAGGGTTTCCAAGGCCTGGCGTACCGCATAGTCCTTGATGCGGGTCACCTCTTTATCACTGAGACGATAACTCTTTTCGATGTAGCCGCCCTCAGTGGACAGAGTCATCGCTTCGAGAGCAGGAAAGTTTTCCGTCATCAGGCCGTCGACCTGAGCGCCGGCTTGTTCGTCATAGACGGTCACTGTCAGACGCTGACCATTACGGCGATCAACCCTTTTAAAGATTACATCCTGCTCCCGCAGCAGTCCCTCAGACTGATCGACGATGGTGTCGATCCGGCTTTCCAGCGCCTTATCAGCATCGACCCCCAGCACCAGATGCATGCCGCCCTGCAGGTCGAGGCCCAAATGGATCGGGTCAAATGCCTTCTGCCACCAGGATGGCAGACTGCCGTTGAAGAAAGTCGGCGCCAGGGAAAACAGCGATAGCAGGAGGCAGCCGAGGACGATCCCGCCCCGCACCTTGATGCTTTTGGACATGGCAGTACTAGCTCCTTTAGCAGATCGGATTATTTCTCTGTGGTGACCGAAGAAACAGAATTACGGGTAAGTTTAACCTTAACCCCGGTGGCAATCTCCACGGTGAGGACGTCATCCTGAATAGAAGCCACCTTGCCGAAGATGCCACCGATGGTAACAACCGAATCGCCGACCTTAAGTGCTTCGATCATTTCCTTCTGCATTTTGGCTTTCTTCTGTTGCGGCCGAATAAGCAAAAAGTAGAAAATAGCAAACATCAGGACGAGCATAATCACACCCTGGTAAGGGTTGCTGCCCTGCTGACCACCGGCCATACCGCCAAAAGCAAACGCTTCGGATACCATGGAAAACCTCCTTAGAAATGTACGTAAATAAAACTCTTTACGGGCATAAAAAACCCGTTTGCCTCAACTGTAGCCGACTTTAAGCTGCGGATTCCGGTTGACGGCGTCGATAAAATTCCTGACGATACTCTGTGAACCGCCCGGCGGCAATCGCATCACGTGCCCCTGCCATCAGGCCGAGATAATAGTGCAGATTATGCCGGGTGTTGAGCATCGCGGCCAAAATCTCGTTGTTCTGGTAAAGGTGCCGCAAATAAGCCCGGCTGTAGTGGCGGCAAACATAACAGTCACAGTCCGGGTCGATAGGAAGCGGATCCTCGGCATAGCGGGCCTGCTTAATAACCACCTTGCCGAAATGAGTAAAGAGTACCCCGTTACGAGCATTGCGGGTCGGCATCACGCAGTCGAACATGTCGACGCCACGTGCTACCCCTTCGATCAGGTTTTCCGGCGTGCCGACCCCCATCACGTAGCGAGGCTTGTCAGTGGGCAATAGGGGCAGAGCCGCCTCCATCATATCATACATAGCGGCAGCCTCTTCACCGACAGACAGGCCTCCCAAGGCATAACCATCAAAACCGATTTCCTGCAATTCTTCGACACTTTGCGCCCGAAGGTCGGCATGCATCCCCCCTTGCACGATACCGAACAGAGCGGCCCCGTCGTCGCTGCGACGGGCTTCTTTGCAGCGCCGGGCCCAGCGTCCCGACATCGCGGTAGAAGCAGCGACGTAATCACGGCTCGACGGATAGGGAATGCATTCGTCGAAGGCCATGATAATATCGGCCCCGAGAGCTTCCTGTATAGCTATGGAAAGTTCCGGGGTCAGCATATGGCTGGAACCGTCGATATGGGACTGAAAGCGCACCCCTTGTTCCGTAATCTTGCGCAGCTTGCCGAGGCTGAAGACCTGGAATCCGCCGCTATCGGTGAGAATTGGCCGGTCCCAGTTCATGAACTTGTGCAGCCCACCGAGACGTGCGACCAATTCGTGTCCTGGACGCAGGAAGAGGTGATAGGTATTACCGAGAATAATCTCGGCACCTTCTTCCTTAAGGGTCTCTGGCAGCATGCCCTTAACCGTACCGAGGGTGCCCACGGGCATGAACACCGGAGTCTCGATGGTGCCACGGCGGGTCTGGATACGACCGCGGCGAGCCTGGCTATGGGGATCTTTATGTAATAGTGTAAAACCGAAGGAGCTCAATGACGATACCTTATAGAATCAGCATGCAGTCGCCGTAGCTGAAAAAACGGAAGCCCTCGACAACAGCCCGATGGTAAGCCGCCAACACCGACTCACGGCTGGCAAAAGCCGAAACCAGCATCAGCAAAGTCGAGCGGGGCAGATGAAAATTGGTCAGAATGGCATCGACGGTGTGAAATCGATAGCCGGGATAAATAAATAGATCGCAGCTGCCCGATCCGGCCTGCAAAAGGCCCTGATCGTCGACGGCGTATTCCAGTGTTCGCGTACTAGTAGTACCTAGGGCGAAAACCCGGCGACCTTCGGCACGGGCTTGGTTGACCGCCTCCGCAGTAGCAATCGGAACGGTAAAGCGCTCTTCGTGCATGCGGTGTTCACGGATATTATCGACCCGCACTGGCAAAAAGGTGCCGATTCCGACATGCAGGGTCAGTGGATGAATCTCCACCCCTTTGTTCCTTAACTGCTCCAGAATCTCCGGGGTAAAATGCAGTCCGGCAGTAGGCGCAGCAACCGCTCCGGCATTCTGTGCAAAAACCGTCTGATAGCGCTCTTTATCAAGCTGACTGTCGTCGCGGCGAATATAGGGAGGCAGCGGCATTCGGCCAATCTGCTCGATTAGTTGCAGGAAATCACCTTTGCAAGCGAACTGAATATGTTTATACGGGTCTTGGCCGCCTTCGACCACTATACCGATCAAGCTATCGCCGAGCAGCAGGCGGGTTCCGACTCTAGGGCCCTTGGAAGCCTTGGTCAAACAAATCCAAGTCTCGTCATCCCCTGCCAGACGCCGCACCAGCAAGACCTCAACCTTACCACCGGATTCCTTGCGACCAAGCAGTCGCGCGGGGATAACCCGGGTATCATTGATCACCAGCACATCGCCGGAGCTGAAATGGTCGACAATATCGCTGAATCCGCCGATTGTCAGGTCGCCCGTAGCGCGATCGAGAACCATCAATCGAGAGCCGGTCCGTTCGGCCAGAGGCTCTTGGGCAATTAGTTCTTCAGGCAGGTCAAAATCGAAATCATTCAGGTGCATAAAAGATGATCCAAAGGCTGCCAACTAGCAGCAAATACGGGCTTAATCAAACATAGATAATGGGCAAAGTCAATGCTTTTCCCGGCCCTTGGAGAAGGCTGAAATCAGCTTACAGGGGAGCCGGAAAGGACATCGTACAACAGGGCGTTATATTCATAAGGTAACAGCAGAAATCATCACCACAAAAGACAACCTTGCTTCAGCTTCGAGCCAAGTATACCAGCAGCAATCCGAGCAGCATGGCAACAAGCCCAGCCAGCCGCAACCAGCCCTCTGTGGCTTCAGCCAAGCTCGCCAGTAAAACCTTAAAACGACGGGGGGATAAAAACCAAGGAATGCCTTCGATTACCAGCAGTAAACCGACAACCGTCAATAACAGCTCCATGCCCGTCCCTTCCAATCTGGCTTGGTTCGTCCTGCGCAGCGAGCCATGTTAAGCCTTGCCTCGACCCCTGTCAAGCGCTCTGCCCCGCCGCCGCCGAGAGGACTCAACAGCCGCAGGGCGACCACCCAGCAATAGAGCCCCGTCGTTTTCTCGGCCGCAGCGTTTCAACGCCTCGCGCACTGCGCCACGATTCTCAGGCAGATGCGAAAGCAACAGAGCCTTTTGTAGCCGGCGCTCCCGATCGGATCGGGGTACATGCACAGCTGCGCCACTAAAGGGGTCGCATCCGGTGTGATAGATACAGGAAGATAAAGTTCCTGGAGTCGGGGTAAATTCCTGCACCTGTTCGACCTGCAGCCCTAACTGCCGCAACAGCAGGGCGGTCTCAAGCATATGTTCCAAAGTCGAACCTGGATGACCAGCGATTAGGTAGGGCACTACACTCTGGCGTTTGCCGCAACGCTGGCTATGTTCCCGGAAGCGGGCCAGAAAGCTCTTGAATACCGCCGGACCGGGCTTGCGCATGACACGGGTCAACTCCTCACACAGAGCCTCAGGAGCTACCTTGAGCAGACCGCTAACATGCTCGGCGATGAGTTGCCGCTGGTAATGAGGCTGCTTTTCCAACAGGTCGAGGCGCACCCCGGAGGCGATAAACAAGTGACGAACCCCCTTGATAGCCCGCAAGCGTTTCAGCAAATGGACTGCGGCTCCATCATCGACCTGCAGATGAGGACAGGTTTCGGGAAACAGACAACCGTCCCGGCGGCACTGGCGGCGCGCTTCAGCATTGCCGCAGCGCATGCCATACATATTGGCACTCGGGCCGCCGACATCACTGACCGTGCCGCGAAAGCCGTCATCCTCCGCCAGACGCTGTACTTCCTGGCAAATGGATTGTTCAGAACGGGATTGAATGAATTTACCCTGATGCTGGGCAATGGCGCAAAAGGCACAGCCCCCGCAGCAACCACGATGGCTGGTCACCGAATGACGGATCTGCTCAAAAGCCGGGATGGTCTCGCGATAGTCGGGATGGGGCCTGCGCTGAAAGGGTAAAGCGTAGAGGCGGTCGAGGCGGGCTGGTTCCAAGGGTAGCGGCGGCGGGTTGACCAGCAGCCAACGGGCGCAGTGACCTTGCAGCAGAGGCCGGGCACAATAGGGATTGATCTCGTCAGCAGCCAAGCGAAAGGCTTCGTTGAAA
>JAIOSZ010000173.1 GCA_021107335.1 Desulfuromonadaceae bacterium
ATTGACAAAATCCGCCACGCGCTGAACCTCTTCCGGCGACGCGGCACTCTTTACCGTATATTGCTGGCCGAGGATGGTGACTTGAACGGCATGCTTCAAGGCATTTCCTGATCCAGACCGTCCAGCTTGGCGAGAATCCTGTCCAGTTCAATGCCGAACTGTTGCTTTTCCTGCAGCAGAGCTGCCTTTTCAGCGGCCAGCTGTCGACACTGCTCCTCCAGACCCTGCTTGCGAGCCAGAAGCTGATCGATCTTTTCTTCCAGTCGAAGAACGATACTTAAGTCCACGATATTCCTTCTCTGTTGAATTGAAAAATCTTATGTAAACAACAACCAAAAGTCAAGGTGTTATCCCTGTTGTTCAAACAGGGCCTCGACAAAAAGGTCTGGATCAAAGGGCCGCAGATCCTCCAGGCCTTCACCCATACCGACGTAACGCACCGGCAAACCGAGCTCGTTGCCGATAGCCACCAGCATACCGCCCCTTGCCGTTCCGTCAAGTTTGGTCAAAGCCAGGCCCGACACCGCCACAGTCTCCTGAAAGAGCCGCGCCTGAACCAGGGCATTCTGACCGGTGGTGGCATCGACCACCAACAGAGTTTCGTGAGGCGCACCGGGGATCTCTCGGTCAAGCACCCGGCGGATCTTCTTCAGTTCCTCCATCAGATTAACCTTGGTATGCAGACGGCCGGCGGTATCGAGTATAAGTACATCGACCTTGCGTGCCACCGCGGCCTTTGCCGCGTCAAAGGCAACGGCGGCAGGGTCTGAACCGGACTCCTGTCGAATCACCTCCACTCCCGCTCTCTCCCCCCAGATGGTTAGCTGCTCTGCGGCGGCGGCCCGAAAAGTATCGCCGGCACCGAGCAACACCTTTTTGCCCTGGCTGACGAACTGATGGGCTAGCTTGCCGATGGTGGTGGTTTTTCCCACACCGTTGACTCCGACCACCATGATGACAAAAGGCGACGCTCCTGCAAAGTCCAGAGGTGCAGCTTCCAGGCGCAACCGCTGGCGGATTTCATCTTTCAACAAGCCGCGCAGCGCCTGAGGGTCGGCGGCCTGACCAACGGCAATGCGCTTTTCCAGTGATTGCATCAGGTCCATGGTGGTCTGCATGCCGAAATCGGCACTCACCAGCACCTCTTCCAACTCTTCAAGCAGATCTTCATCAATGCTTTGGGAACTACTTAGCAAGGCATCGATGCGCCCCACCAATGAAGCCTGAGTTTTGGCCAAACCAACCCGCATGCGGTCAAAGAGGCTGACTTGGACCGGCGGTTCCGGAACGACAGTCACCTCAACAGGGGCAATCTCTTCGACAACGGCAGTAACGATTTCTTCTGGAGCAGGCGCAACCTCTACTTCTGCCAGCAAAGTTGATTCTTCGGCAACAGGACCTGCTTGCACGTCGGAGCTGGCCGGAACCTCCTCTGCTGGCGACGCTTCCTTCGGTATTTCTGCAACGGAAACCGCGAGATCAGCTTCAACTGCCTCTCTAACCGGTTCGGTTAGAGGTTCCCCTAGAGTCGCATCCCGCTCAGCGACTACCTGCTCCACAACAGGCGGTTCTGGCGTCTCTTCTGCCGCCGGGGGCCGGGAAGGCTTTCTAAACAGACGCACCGCCAGCCAACCGGCCAGCAACAGGCCAACAACAACCAATGAAGCAAACAAGGCCAAAGCGATGGTCGCCCGCTGCTCTTCAGGAACACCGGCCTGGGCCAGCCACTCAATAACAACTAATTTCCAACGGAAAAACCATTCCATTTATTCTCAAGCTCCTTGACTTAAATTTATATTACCGGGCCCGCCTGGACGGATCATGCAATTTCTTTTTTCAGTTCCTCCACGCAGCAGCGTGAAGCATACAGAGCGCGACCGAGTACCGCGTCACGTTGGGTGACCAGCAGTAAAAAATAGTCCTGAGTTACCGGAAGAATCAAAACCTGTGAGTTACTGGTAGCGATCACCACCTCTTGCAAATGATCCTCCTGCAGGCGACTCATCACTTGGCGCAATTTGCCAAGAAGGATGCCTTTATGAGCGCCAATCACCCGCAATTCAAAGTCGTCCATTCGGGCAACGTGGTCTACGGCCTCCCCTTCCCAGTCAGCAATAATCGCTCCGGAAGCCCCGGGAACACTATCGATTAATTCATCCAACAATTGTTTGAAAGGCATCGCGGCTCCTAAAAGTGATGCTTTCACAAGAAAGCAGAACAGTATAAATGGCTCAGCTAAAAACGCCAAATGCAAAGTGCGCAATTATTGGATGATAAGGCGCACTCAGGTATGCCGCAGTACCGAGGACAATTGCAGCAGCGCAGCAATTGGTGCGTTTTTACGACGCCATCAAAAGTCGTTGATACACACCGAGACCAGCTTCGAAACTCCGGGCGTCTCCATGGTCACACCATACAAGGTATTGGCGACCGCCATGGTCCTTTTATTGTGAGTAATGATAATAAATTGGGACTTGCTCGACATTTCCTTCACCATATCGTTAAAACGGCTGATATTGGCATCATCCAGAGGGGCATCAACCTCGTCAAGAATACAAAAGGGCGAAGGCTTGATGAGAAAGATGGCGAAAATCAGCGCGACCGCGGTCAGGGCCTTTTCCCCACCGGAAAGCAGGTTAACGCTCTGCAGCTTCTTACCCGGCGGTTGCACCGAAATATCGATGCCCGTCTCCAGCAAGTCCTGTTCATCGGTAAGTTTCAACTCAGCCTGGCCACCGAGAAAAAGTCGCGGAAAGACCTGCTGAAAGCGCTCGTTAACCTGTTCAAAGGTCTCACGAAAGCGTTTTCGCGTGGTCCGATCAATTTTGCTGATGGCTGATTGCAACCCCTCCATGGAGGTCTGCAGATCTTGTTCTTGCTCGGTCAAGAAGGTCCAGCGTTCTTCCAGGTCCTGAAACTCTTCAATCGCCATCAGGTTGACCTCCCCCATCTCATCCAACAGGCGACGCAGCTCTGTTAAACGCCGTTGGGCCTGAACTTCATCCAGGGGTTGAACTTCCCCTTGGTCCTGTGACAGATCAACGCGATAGCGGTCGAGTACCGTTTGCCGCAAATGCTCCATTTCCAGCTCTATTTCGCGCAACAGGACCTGGCTTCGGGTCAATTCATCCTGCAGGATAGCCTGCTGCTTGCGCAGGTCTTTGAGCTCGGCTTCCCGTTCTCGCAGACCCTGGGCACCCTCCTCGAAACGGTCCTTGACAGCATTCTGGCGCGTCGACTCCTCATCCCGCCGCCGCAATAAGACATCCATTTCGATGCGGTCGCGCTCCACGGCCTGCTGCAACTGCTCCGCTTCCTGAACTGCTTCTTGCTGCTGTTGCCGCAAACCGAGCAGACGCCGTTGCGTTTCCTCACGTAATTTGCCCAATCGATGCAGATTGCGGCGGTTGCCTTCGCCCCGCTCCCGCAATCCGGCCAGCTCAACTTTAAGAGAGGTTACTTCATCCCGTGCTCTAGCCAGGGTCTGACGCCGCTTTTGAAGTTCCTCCTGGTGCGCGGCCAGCGACCGCTCCAGTTCACTTTTCCGCCCTATCCGTTCGCTACTGCCGCTCTGTGCCGCGGTCAACTCTTGCTGCAGGGCATCCGCTTCTTCGACCAGCTGTTCTTCCTCAAAGGCCAGCAATTCGGCCCGCTCCTTAAGCCGGCGAGCATCGTCGAACAAACGGCTCAGATCTTTTTCGCCGTCGGCCAGGCGCAGCTCCTGGGCATGCAAGGAACTCGCGAGCTCCTGTAGAGCTCCTTCGGCCTCAGCCAGCAAATCTTTTTGCTGCTGTCGCTGTCGG
>JAIOSZ010000140.1 GCA_021107335.1 Desulfuromonadaceae bacterium
CTGTTTTACGGCCCAGCAGCTGCACTGTTTGGGCGATATAGTAGAGAAATACGCTCGGGTCGGACATCTTTCGACGGGGCAGAGTATGGTGCTACTCGGCATTAAACAACAGGATTACTACCAGGCTCGGCAGGCCGCGCTCAATGTCGGTTTGCAGGTCCGTTCCGTGGGTCGCGATGTGTTTCAGGTCAAATGCTGCCCGGGCGCCGATTATTCCCCTTTCGGCTTGCAGCGTACTTTCTCCCTGGTGACTCGGTTGGAAGATTTCTTTCGTGGGGTCCCAACACCGCAGAAATTCAAGATCAGCGTTTCTGGTTGTTCCAACTGCTGCGCCAACACCCGGCTGGCCGATTTCGGCGTGCATGCGGTGATGAAGGGCTGGAAGGTCTACATTGGCGGCAAGATGGGCTTTGCGCCGGAGGTTGCCGAAGAGATCGCCGGGCCGGTTACGGCCGAAGAGGTGGTCAAGTATCTGGCGGCTGTGCTGCACGCTTATCGGGAGCTGGCCCAGCCCAACGAAAAACTAGCCTTGCCCCTTAAGCGCATCAGTTTCGAAACGTTCAAGGGTGCGGTGGAGCAGGGGCTCGAGCTGCCTTACGACGATCTGGCCGCGCTGGCGCTGCAGGCGCGCACGAAGATGGAGCAGGCCCTGTGTATTGGGCCGGTGGAATAACTACGATTGAGGATCGTCATGCCTTTATCAGAGTTTGAAATCAAACGGGTCGATAAACTATTTACCGCTTATTGTGAGAGAAAGGTTCCCGGCCATTTACGGGATCAGATTCGCATCGAATACCGGATTCGCGGCAATGAGGTGAGTCTCTTTGAGAGCCGGGCGCATCTGCAGGGCAGTGGCGAATGGATCTCGACCAAGGTGGCGTGCTTTAAGAAAGACCCGGAGACCGGAACCTGGCAACTGTTTTGGGCCGATCGCAACAGCAAATGGCGGCCCTATGCGCCGTTGCCCTGTCATCGTGACTTTGAAAAATTGCTACAAGCGGTGGAGCAGAATGAGACCGGTGCTTTTTGGGGTTGAGGCCGTACGATTGTGGGGGCAGTTTTTTATTGCCCGCTGGTCTCAAAATTGCAGTGCAACACTTTGTAGGTGTTAAAGTGTCCTGATTAGCGCTAATCAGGAATATTTTTAACAAAACAGGTGTATGGGACGATATGGAATTGGTATAGTGCCACGTAGCCTATGGCCACCCTGGCTCTTGCTAGGGGATTTTTCAAAGGAAGTAACCGATAGAGGGAGACGGATATGCCCGGCAGATTCACTATGTGTTGTTGCACTTTGCTATTGCTTTTGTTGGTAACGGCCTGGCCTTGCCAGGCAGAAATCAAGGTGTTGGCTCTAAAACACGTGACCGCAGAAGATATTTTGCCGGTCGTGCGGGATGTGCTCGAAGGACAGGGCAAGGTCAGTACCTGGGATAATCGTCTGATCATTAACGCCTCGGCGGAGGAGATCGCCACCATCGAGGAGGTGCTGCAGCAGATCGATCTGCCGCCGACCATGCTGCGTATCAGCGTGCGCCAGGAAAATCGTCAGGGACAAGCGGGTACTCGGGCGGTTCTAAGCAATCCGCCAGCGTCCGGCATGGCTGGCGCCGGCGTCTCAGTGCCACCCGGTGCGGTATCAGGGGCGCGACGGCTTGGCAATACGGCCGAGCAGACGACGCAGACTCTGCGGCTGCGGGATGGCAGCAAGGGCTTTATTCTCATGGGGGAGAAGGTGCCCTATGTGCGGGAGATGCTGTTGCTGGCCCGTCGCTATGCCGGCTATGGCCAGACCATCGATTTTCAGACTGTCAATACCGGTTTTTGGGTGCGGCCGATTCTCGAGCGGGGATATGCCACGCTGGAGATACGGCCCCATCTGGAGGGTTTTCAGCGTAGCAGTGCCCGCATGATGGGCATGCCCTCGGCAGTGCAATTGCAGGAGTTGATCAGCACGGTGCGGGTGCCACTCGGCCAATGGGTCGATCTCGGGCATCATCTGCGGGAAGGGGACGAGGTCTCCCGCGCCATTCTAACCTGGCGTACCAGCAATCTTCAGCAGGAACGTACCGTCTGGGTTAAGGTCGATCGCTGAGGCGCCACCGATTCATATTCGTAAGGGGTTATTGGGGTTGCTATTGCGCCCCGCTTTTGATACAAAATCGCTGCTTGTCGGGCACAGCGTCAGCCGGTGTTTTGGTCCAATGAGTGACTGGCATGGCCGCATTCTGCCCGCGATAGGCGGTGGCCCTGAGACCCTGGCCCAATCCTTAGAAGTAACACAACTATTCACCACCATCCGATTTCATAGGGGCACAGCGCTCCGCACTGAATGCTCGGCCGATTGGATATCTGTTGGGTTCCGGTTTAATGGTGCAGGATCAGTTGCAGGATAATCTGCTCAGTTTTTTCGCCTGTTACGGCGGGTAGGTGCAGTAACGGGTGTGGCTAATCTCTACCGGGTTGTTATAATTGTTGCGGCTGCAATGGACATGGCGCCGAGTCTCTCGCTGTAGATCTGTTGCCGGTGCCGCAGGCGCTGACTAACCATCCGCGGGGGATGGAGCCCCTTAAGGGGGTTGCGTTGCGCCTTGGCAGTTTGCTAAACAATGAACTTCTCTTCAGTAGGAGGGCTGCACAATGAATTTGACCGTCATTGGAACCGGTTATGTGGGCCTGGTTACCGGCACCTGTTTTGCCGAGATGGGCA
>JAIOSZ010000219.1 GCA_021107335.1 Desulfuromonadaceae bacterium
CATCACTCATTCGCAGCAAAGGACGGTCATGCATATACTGGACATTTTCGCCGCCAACCCCACCACCTTTTCCTTTGAGTTCTTTCCGCCCAAAACCGATAAGTCAGCGAACCGGCTCTACGAAACCATTCGCCAGCTAGAGCCCCTGATGCCGCATTTCACCTCGGTGACCTACGGCGCCGGTGGTACCACCCGGGAGCGGACCCACGAACTGGTGATGCGAATTCAGGAGCAGACCAAACTCGATCCTATTCCGCATCTGACTTGTGTCGGTAGTTCTGCAGAAGAGATTGAGCAGATTCTCACCTGCTATGCGAAGGCAGGCGTCAGCAATATCCTAGCCCTAGCCGGTGATCCTCCCCCCGAGCAGCCGAACTACGATCGCTCAAAGGATGCCTTTCCTCAGGCCGCTGATCTAGTGCGCTATATTCGCCAGTTCAACGAAAGGGGCTTGCATCCCGACAAAAGGGGATTTGGCATCGGTGTCGCGGGCTTCCCCGAAGGCCATCCCGGAACCCCCAATCGATTGCTGGAGATGGATTACCTCAAGGCCAAAGTCGATGAAGGAGCCGATTACATCTGTTCCCAACTCTTTTTCGACAACCGAGACTTTTACGATTTTCGCGAGCGTTGCCTGCTCGCCGGCATCACCGTGCCCATCATTGCCGGCGTGATGCCCATTGCCTCTATTGAAGGCATGAAGCGCATGGCCGACCTGGCCGGGGGCACTCGCTTTCCCGCCGCCTTGCTGCGTTCGGTACAACGTTGTCAGGACGATGCGGAGGCCGTACGCAATATCGGTATTCACTGGGCCACCGAACAGTGCCGCGACCTTCTCGATAATCAAGTCCGGGGCATTCACTTCTACACCCTCAACAACTCCGATGCCACCAAGCTGATCTTCCTTCGGTTAGGTCTCAAAACCCAACCTGCTTAGCTCTGATTCTCAGCTGGGCACAAATCCAACCAGATTCGCTGCAAGGCAGTCGCTCTCACACGGCTTGTAGAGAATTGGACCTAATCAAGAACAGTTGTTTATCGACGTTGCAATACTGTAAAACCAAAATCGAAAGCTATTGACCGCAAAGATCGCCGTGCCCGCAAAGAATGTCAAAAACGAGGTAAAGATCTTTCTCTGCGCTCTCTGCGTCCTTGAGTGAGTGCAACGAACGGGCGGTTCAAAGAACCTGGGTCTGGTTAGACCTTTTATCCAACCATGGACCGCAGAGATCGCCGAGCCCGCAAAGAATTTAAAGAACCATTTCCTGATTAACCCTAATTCTTAGCTGAGCACAAATCCAACCAGATTCGCTGCAAGACAGTCGCTCTTACACGGCTAGCTGAAAATTGGACCTAATCAAGAAACCCAATAAAAAAAGCCGCCTGAAAACTTGGTTTTCAGGCGGCTTATCAACTCTCTGAAACAACCTTTGGTCAATGCAGTAATGCCTCCAAGGTTCCAGCCAGGGCGGTAAAGACATTGTAGCTTGGCAAAACGCCTTCCTGAATCCCCTCCAGCAAATGACGATAGCTGGCCAGCTGGCTTGACCGAGCATTGAAAAAGGCTCTTTGGTCACCAGCATTCTTGTTCCAGACGGCCAAAGGCAAACTGAAGCCTAACTCGGCAAATTTATCCAGTAATGTTCGACGGGCCAAACGATCCCAGGGACTGCTGACCAGCACCTGTTGAAGGCGTTGCTCCAAAATCGCCAGTTCAAGAAAGTTACCTACTTCAGCATAGAGCCGAGTGGCGGCATCCAGGTCTTGACCTATTTTTCCCGCCAAAGAAACCACCGGCAAGAAATGACGAAGCCAGGGCAATAAAACCACCCGACTGGCATGGTCCCCGCTAATCCCCAAGTCAGCCAGACGCTTTTGCTCGCCTTCTATTTCTTGCCGCATTGATAACGGCAACAATTGCTGCTGAATGGAGACAAAGGTCTCCAGGTCCTTGGCCAAAGTATTCAGTAACGACCCCTCCGTCACAATCTGCATGTCCTGCAACAAACTCCAGCGACATAACGCTTCAAGGCAAGATTCCAGGCGGTGCAGAAGGCGATACTGTTCAGCAGGAGGTAATCCACTATCGAGTGCAGCGATCTGCTGTCGCAACGAAGCCCCTTCCAGCAACACATCAAAAGCCAGGTAGACTGAGACCAGATCCGCGGTAGTCGCCCCGGTCTCTGCTGTTAGCCGATGAATGAATGTACAACCGGCCTGATTAACCAGGGCATTCGTTATGGCAGTCGCCGAAATCTCTGCAGCTAAGGGATGCTTGACTAAAAGCCCGACAAAGCGATCCTGAAGTAGTCGGGGGAAATAATCGACAAGATATTTTTGACCGATCGGCTGTTCCGGCAGGCTACTATTCAGCAGCTTCTGTACTAAGTAGCTCTTGCTATAGGCCAGCACGACAGAAAGCTCAGGACGGGTCAGTGACTTGAATCCACGATTCTGTAACTTTTCCATTGTCGGCAGGGATTCGCCCTTTCGATCAAGAAGGCCGGCATTCTCTAAATGTTCTATCAGCGCCATAAAAGGCGCCGGATCAGCTTCACAACGCTGCTTGTCGAGACTCAGGCAAAGGCTTTGTCCGTAACAATCCGCCAGTACCGCTTCGCTGACAGCCTCGGTAAGGTCCTCCAGTAATTGATCCCGCTCCTCGCAACAACCAAGGACACCCTGCTCTTGCAGTTGCAGCAACAGGATTTTGATATTCACCTCATGATCAGAACAGGCCACGCCACCGGCATTGTCGATACCATCGGTATTAATTCTCCCTCCGGCTAAAGCATAATCGATTCGAGCCTGTTGAGTAAAACCAAGGTTGCCACCCTCCCCGACCACAGGCACCCGCAGCTGTTGGGCATCGACGCGCACTCCATCATTCAGGCGATCATTGACCTGCTGATGGGTTTCACTACCACTCTTGACATAGGTACCCACACCGCCATTCCATAACAGATCCGCTGGAGCTGTCAGCAACAACCGAATTAGACTGGGGCCATCCGTCGAGGCATGAGATACACCCAACCAGCGACGAATTTCAGCAGAAAGAGAAATATCCTTGGCTTCTCTGGCGAAGACGCCTCCTCCCGGAGAAATAAGGTCCGGGTTGTATTCGTCCCAACCTAAACGCAAATTGTAGAGTCGTTGCCGTTCGGCAAAAGAACGACTCGGATCAGGGTCTGGGTCAATAAAAATATGCCGATGGTTGAAAGCGGCCTGCAACCTGATTTTTGGGGAGCGCAACATGCCGTTACCAAATACGTCTCCCCCCATATCACCAATGCCGATTACCGATATCGGCTGCCGCTGAATATCGATCCCCATCTCGCGAAAGTGTCGCTGCACACAGACCCAGGCTCCGCGAGCAGTTATACCTAGTTTTTTGTGGTCATATCCATGGGAGCCACCACTGGCAAAGGCATCCCCAAGCCAATAACGATAGCCCTCCGCTATGGCATTGGCCGTATCCGGCAAATGCGAGGTCCCCTTGTCGGCGGCCACCACAAGGTACGGGTCATCGCCGTCATACACGACGACCCCAGACGGATGCACCACCTTACCGCCAATTCGATTATCCGTTATATCGAGCAGAGCCGTCATAAAATCGCGATAAGCTTCATCGGCCAGGGCAGCCCCCTCGGATCGCTCAAGAAATGGCGTTTTCACACGAAAGCCGCCCTTGGAACCGGTCGGTACGATCAAAGCGTTTTTGGTCATTTGAGTCTTCATCAAACCAAGAATTTCATTGCGCATATCGAGCCGTTCCGACCAGCGGATCCCTCCCCGAGCTATCTTTCCGCCGCGCAGATGGATACCTTCCATGGTGGCGCTATGCACATAAATCTCAAAAAGGGAGCGAGTATGCTCTAGACCGAGAATCCCCAGGGTATCAAGCTTGATAGCCAGCGGATGCTGCTCATCATCGGAACAGAAAAAATTGGTCCGGACCGTGGCATCCATAAGGTTGAAAAGCGACCTAAGAATACGGTCCTGATTGATATCCTTCACCTGCTTCAGGACAACCGTCAGCTCATGCCGCAGGGGTGGCAAAAGCAATTCCTCTTTTTCCAGGGCCGCCTCGGCCTCGGCCCCATTAGAAAAACGCGCGGTGAAATAGCGGTTCAGTAGCAACACCACCTGCGGATTATCGACCAATGCCGCCACTAACAAAGCCCGACCGTAGGGACCACCCAGCTGAATAGTGTAATGAATATAGCAACGAAAAACGTCAATTTGTCGCCAGGAAAGACCGCAACTCAACAGCAAGCTGTGCAGGCGATCGTTGGCCACCATTTTTCGGCG
>JAIOSZ010000002.1 GCA_021107335.1 Desulfuromonadaceae bacterium
GCAGGGCCGCTGGCAGCAGGGTGTGATGTTCCGTCAGTAGTCGGCAAATATTTGCGGAGAATTGTTCCAGAGGGGAGTCGGCGAAGTCCGACCAGTGGAGGGCCATAAAATGATCGTAGGCCACATCGACCAGGATACCCCGGCAATGGCGCAGGGCCGGGTCGAGGCAGCGTTTGCTGCGTTGGAAATGGGGATTGGTTTCGGCGAAGCGGTCAATTTTGCGGTGCAGTTTCAGACCCCAGCGAATTTCTGCGGGGTATTGGTCTTCAAGTCGGCCCTTGACATAATCGCCCATCAGGGCACCAAGGCGGCAGCCGTCGGTGGGATCGGACAGAAACAGATGGACCAGATGATTCAATTAAATGCAGCCTGTCAGTTGCTGACGGTTTCGCTCTGTACTTGCGGCATGGCAGCAGCGAGCTGGGTGGATGCGGGAGCGCCTTTATCTAGCTGAGCGATGTAGGGGGTGATGCTGATCTTAAATGCGGCCATCTGCTCGGAGGAAACAGGCGCCACCGAGGGCGACTTGACTCGCAGGGGGTTGACCGTACGGCCGTTTTTGTACATGCGGAAGTCGAGATGCGGTCCGGTGGAGCGACCGGTGGAGCCGACGTAGCCGATGATCTGTCCCTGGCGGACCTTCTTGCCGGTCTTGATGCCGCGGCCGAAGCGGCTCATGTGGTTGTACATGGTCACCCAACTGCCGGGGTGGCGGATTTTGACGTAATTGCCGTTGAAGCGGTTGTAGGTGGACTTGACCACCACGCCGTCGCCGACGGTCTTGATCGGGGTGCCGGTGGGGGCGGCGTAGTCGATAGCAGGATGTGGTTTGTAGGTTTTGGTGATCGGGTGCAGGCGGCGCATGGTATAGCCTGACGAAATGCGGGAGAAGGAAAGAGGGGCCTTGAGGAAAGCCTTGCGCAGGCTCTTGCCGTTTTCGTCGTAATAGGCGGGGCTGCGTTCGCCGTCTTTAAACAGAAAGCCACGATAAGTTTCACCGCAGTTGGTGAAGGTGGCTGCGAGAATGCGGCCGTAACCGGCCTGTTTGCCTTCTCGGAAGCGCTTTTCGACCAGCACTTGAAAGCTGTCGCCGCTCTGAATGTCACGGATGAAGTCGATGTCCCAGGCAAAGATGTCGGCCAGGTTGATCGCCAGGGTTTCGCTTTCGCCGCTGTCGAGCACTGCACCGAACAGGCTGCTGGTGATATTGCCTTTGATAACTTGCTGTTCAACGGTATAGGGAATGGCGGTTCGAGAGGTGTCGAAACCCTCTTCGTTTTGCAAAACAATCAACTGTTCTTCATTGTCGATGTCGTATTCAAAGCGTTCAAAGGCACCATCCCGCAGGGCCAGACGATAGTTTTTCCCCGCACAGAGTTTGGATAAGGGAAAAACATCCTTGCACTGTTGATTGAGATTGTGAATTTGTTGCGGGGTAAAGATATGGCCAAGCAGGGAGGTGATGGTTTCGCCGGGCTGAATAGCGCCGCGCACCAGTTCCCGTCGTACTTCGGGCGCTGCTGTTATCTGCGGTATTGGTTTGGCGTCGTCTTGGGCAATCTTGTCTGCCGGCTGTCGGTTGGACAATAAAAACAGGCCTCCGAGTACCAGCAGTACCAGTAGCGGAAGCATAAAGCGGCGATTGGAACGGGTCCGTTGCACCAGGGAGGTGCGTGGCGGATTGAAATCGTTGTTCATGGTAACGGTTCCTGAATTAATGCTATGGACATCGGTAGCCCGAAAGCTCGCTTGTCATTGTATCGACCTTAATCCTGCAGATGTTAGCAGTATTTGCCATCTTTTGTCCAGGGGCTGACTTTAACGACATAAGTCACATTGGTATCTTTATCTTATCCATCTAGACCGTGCATTGCCAAACCCCAGCAAATAATCTATCTTGGTTTCAAGCGTTAACGGCGCTTTATCGCCTTTGCAGAAGTTGGCTTTTCCCTGAGGGGAAAAGCCGTTGACCGCTATTAAAACAATCAACCTTTTTATGCATAGACAGGATTACAGAAATGGTTAATCAGCAACGTATCGCCGAGGAGTTCAGTCGTCTGGCCAGTATTTCCAGCCCGACCTTTGGCGAGGGGGAGATCTCCCTTTATCTGGTCGAGCGTCTGCAGAAACTCGGGCAACGGTGGTGATGGACGACGCTGGGGAGAAAATTGGCAGCGAGAGCGGCAATCTCATCGCGACCTTTCCGGTTACAGGCAAGGATAGCGAACCTCTGTTGGTTTCGGTCCACATGGATACCGTTGGACCCGCCGAAGGGGTGCAGCCGGTGCTAACAGCCGGTAAAGTACGCCTGGATGAAACAACAGTCTGAGTTTCGCATCCAGTCGATGTGCAGCGTTCTCCAAGTTTCCCGAAGTGGCTACTATGATTATTTGTGTCGCCCCCCAAGTGACCACCGCAACGAGGATGACAAACTCCGACTTCAGATCAATGCCGCCTTCGAAAAAGGGCGAAAGAATTATGGAACCCGGCGGATAAAGTGTGCGTTGGCAAAAGAAGAGATCACAGTCAGCCGTCGCCGCATCGGCCGGTTGATGCGAGAAGAAGGCCTTCTGGTGCAAACCAAGCGAAAATTTAAAGTAACAACAGATTCGAATCACGACAAGCCGATCGCACCGAACCTTCTTGATCGTGAATTTACCGTTGCCACCCAAGACACGGTTTACGTTGGCGACATAACCTACATCCCGACGCGCGAAGGTTGGTTGTATCTAGCTGTTGTCATCGACCTGTTTTCTAGGTCCGTGGTCGGATGGGCCATGGATTCACGCATGAAAGCCGACTTGGCCAATAACGCCATGCTGATGGCCATCTGGACGCGAAAGCCCGCCCAAGGCCTTATCTTTCACAGCGATCGGGGCAGCCAATATGCCTCCGACGATTATCGGCAAACCCTCAAAACCCACGGTGCTAAAGCCAGCATGAGCAAAAAAGGTGATTGTTGGGATAATGCCGTAGCTGAGAGCTTTTTCCGCACCCTAAAAGCTGAACTGGTTCACCATTGCTGCTTCGAAACTCGCGAAGAAGCCAGGGCTGCAACATTCGAGTACATCGAAGTTTTCTACAACCGCCAGCGACTGCATTCTTCTAACGGATATGAAGCTCCGCTAGTATTTGAGATGATGCAAAAAGCTGCGTAATCTTGTGTCCGATAAAGTGTTGACACATCAGGCATCCACCGGACAGACATCGTCACAGGCTCCGCAATTGATACAATCTTCGGTGATATAGTGCGTTCCCATCTCGTCACCTCCCTTTTGGCTGGTTTATTACCGCACAAACTGTTTGCAGCACAGCGAGATCCGCAAGGTTGTCCAGCAAGGGCACAAATTCCCATGTTCGGCCTGCTCCGCCCCTTCCTGATGATATGGTAGAATATAAACAAAACGCCTCAGCATCATACGGAAGGGTGGGCCGCATGTTCCCCATCGTCAGCAACGATCTCATCGCGCCCTACGTCCATCGACTTATCATTCAGGCCCCGCGCGTTGCCAAGGCCCGCCGGCCCGGCCAGTTCGTCATTGTTCACGCCGACCGGCAAGCCGAACGCGTTCCTTTGACCATCGCCGACGCCGATACCGACCGGGGAACCATCACCCTCTTCGTTCAGGCTGTTGGCTATTCGACCTGTCGCCTGGTGGCCATGTCATCCGGCGAGTCCCTGCGCGACCTGGCCGGGCCCCTTGGCCGGCCAACCCGAATCGAACGCTACGGCAGGGTCGCCTGCATCGGCGGCGGCGTCGGCACAGCGGTTCTTTACCCCTTGGCCAAAGCTCTGGCCGCAGTTGGCAACCAGGTCATCACCATTATCGGCGGCCGTACCAGCGAGTTCATCATCCTCGCCAATGAACTGACCGAATTTTCTTCCGAGGTGCTGATTACGACCGAAGACGGTAGCCGCGGCAAAAAAGGCTTTGTCACCCATGTCCTGCAATACCTCATTGGCGACCCTCGTTCTGTGCCGCAGGCGGTCTATGCCGTCGGCCCGGTGCCGATGATGAAAGCGGTCACCGACATGACCCGCCCCCACCAGATCAAGACCATCGTCAGCCTCAACCCGATCATGATCGACGGCACTGGCATGTGCGGTGGTTGCCGGGTAATGGTCGGCGGCCAAATGAAATTCGCCTGCGTCGACGGTCCGGAATTCGATGCCCACCAGGTCGATTTCGCACTCCTGGCCGATCGCCTCTCCACCTACCGTGATGAAGAGTGTCGCATGCTGCAGCGCTTGCCCAAGCAGCAGCGCCCCGCGGCGCGCCAGCGCTAGCAAACTTGTTGCTACAGACGGCACTCGAGAAAAATAAAAAGGTCACCTCCCTTGTGAAGATAACCTGACTCTATGCTTCACGGCAGCCCTGCGGTCAAAACCTGACCGGCACCGCTACAGATGATTAGATTCCGCCCTTGTGGCCGGCATGGCTCGACTAACAACTGCCCGGAGAACGCTCCGAACCCCGCGCACCGGCGGAGACCGGCAGCATGGGCTTACCGTTGCACAGCACTTCGGCTTCGCATTCGGTCCAGCATGCATCGCCTTTGCAAACTTTGGTTACTGTGAACTCAATATTATATTCACCTGCTTTGCCAATCAAAACGTCACCATCTTGCAGTCTCATGGTCCTTCTCCTTTCCGCCGCAAAGTATACCTTCCTCCTTTCACTATATCTCCAGATACCCTGTCCGCAAGACCCTCATCGACAAAAACAACTGCCTAAACAAGCTGCATTGAAATGAATCGCCCCCAGTTTCCTAGACACTCGCGACCCATTTGGTAGTATCTCACAAGTCACCATGCGCAAGACGCAGAACGGCTCAACCAAAAGACTAGGTTGAGCCGTTCTTATATGTTGTTCCAGAACACAGGGGGGTCCTATATCATTTATGGATCTATCAGACACTGGCTCAGCATGCCAGAGGATTGGGAACAGCCTGTTGTTGTTTGCTCGTACGGCTGAACAAATACAACCTAAAAGGTTGCCTTTTTTTCGTTTATAGACCCGAAATAAAAAGGTCATTTCCTCAAGGGGAAATGACCAGATTCTATGCTTCACGGCACCCCTACGGTCAAGACCCGACTGGCACCACTACAGATTATTACACTCAGCCCTTGTGGCCGGCATGCCCTTCCTCACGGCGCCCCGGAGAGCGCTCCGAAATCCGCGCACCGGCGGAGACAGGCAGCATGGGCTTACCGTTGCACATCACTTCGGCGTCGCATTCGGTCCAGCATACATCGCCTTTGCAAACCTTGGTTACGGTGAACTCAACATCATATTCACCTGCTTTGCCAATAAAAACGTCACCATCTTGCAATCTCATTACCCTTCTCCTTTCTGCCGCGGTAGCGTATCTTCACACATTTATTATATATCCAGATACCCTGTCCGCAAGCCCCTCATCGACAAAAACAACTGCCTAAAGAAGCTGCATTGAAAAGCTCTCTTCGGGTGCTATGATGAAAGGATAATCTAGAAAGTCTTGCTCTTTCCATCCACCCCGGAAAGAGACGAAAACTTTGTGTTTATCAGGAATACCTTCGTGGAAAAGTCGGCGGATGTCTCGCTAAGTTGTTGAAACTTTTAACCTCTAGCGTATCTCTTGAAAACGAATATTACAGAGCTAGGAGCATAAATGAAAGTGTGCGTCACATCTTATGGACCGACTCTGGATTCGAAGGTGCAGCCAATTTTTGGCAGGTGCCAATACTTTATCTTTGTCGATCCGGTAAACATGGAATCCGAAGTGGAACCCAATCCATATGCTTCTGCTTCTGGCGAGGCCGGGGTAGAAAGTGCGAAGTTGGTCATCGAAAAAGGAGCGGGCGTTGTATTGACGGGCCGGATGGGTATCAAGGCCCGGCAAGTTTTAGATGCCGCCGGAGTGAAGATCATGATCATGAAAGGGGAAATCGTCAGAGAGGTGGTGAAGGCATTTTGGAAGAGTGGTTCAGCTTGAGATCCTGTTCTAAAAGGGAGATCAAATAGTGCATGTTTAACCCAGGCACTGCGGTTGTTATCACCACTTCTGGGAAGTTTATCTTCCCCTACCCATTCGTCGTGCGCAGAACCTCCCATTCCCGAAGAAACCCGAAGAAATTGGGAAAAGGCCGAAAGCCAAAGACTTGAGAGACCAGAACAAGAGTCCCGAAAGATTTCATGCCCCGGATTCTGCAAGATATCTTTTTCCATGCCCAGATGATCACCTGCTTCGTCATCGCCATGACACAGTTGATCGAATATCTCAATGTGCGGGCTCAAAGGGATAAGGCAGCAGCAGCGAGTGCGCCATAGTCATTGGCAACGGTATCTTGCACTAGGTAGGGATTGCAGTTAGGAACCGGAGTTACTAGTATACGGGCGCACGATCAGCCAACATGTAGATCCCATCGAGAAAAAGCCGTTGTTCCATTTCCATCCCGGCTCCAGCGCCTATTCTATGGCCACTCCCGGCTGTAATTTTCGCTGCCAGTGGTGTCTGAATTGGGAGATATCCCAAATGCCGCGCGAACAGGATCTGATTGCTGGTCACGAAGCGCCCCCCGAGTAGATCGTTGCCGTCGCACAACGCGCCGGCTGCCGGACCATCGCATACACCTATACCGAGCCAACGATTTTCTTCGAATACTCCTACGACACGGTCTGTCTGCCTCAGGCTGCCGACCTAGCCAACATTTATGTGACCAATGGCTACATGACCACAGATATGCTCGAAACGATCAGTCCCTATCTAGATGCCGCGAATGTGGATCTGAAAGCTTTTTGCGATGAAACCTACCGCAAGTATGAGAGGGCGCGGTTGCAGCCGGTTCTGGAGAGCCTGAAAAGGCTAAAGGCCCTCGACATCTGGCTGGAGGTGACCACCACCTTGGTCATCCCCGGGATAAATGACGATCTAGATGAGTTGAAAGAGGCCACCGATTTCTTAAGCTGGGAACTGGGTGCGGATACCCCTTGGCACATCAGTCGTTTCTTCCTCCATTACAGGGTGCAGGAACTTCTCCGGTGATATCGGTGGCATCGGAAACAGCAGTTCTCTTGGAGCAATCGAGCTATGTTCCTGCAGGATTTTGCAAAGTCATAAGGTCAAATAGCTCCACCTGGCCTGCATATACCTTCAATCCCATCCATCAAGAGAGTCATGACGGAATCCAGTTTTTCCGCATTGGCTTTGCCATTCAACATTTCTTCAGGGCTTTGTACATATTTTCCTTTCTTCATTTGCGCTCCACAGCACGATATCGCTCTTTTTATAATGGGGGGCTCGATATGGAACTGTATCCCTATTATTTTGTCCCGGTATTCAAAAGCCTGATTTACACAGCTCTCACTTTCAGCAACTCTTCGACATCCCTTTGGAATTTCAAAAGAGTATTCATGCCAGAGAAACGGTGTAAATATTCTTGGCAAGCGACCGAAGACCCTGGAGTTTTTTGCCTCTTCAGTCAGAGAGACAGGGTGCCAGCCAATTTCTGTATATTGGCTTTTGTATACTCTGGCTCCCATGGCATCAGCCAGAAGTTGGGCTCCGAGACAAATGCCTAACAAGGTTTTTCCTTTTTCAATGACCTTAATGATGAATTTCTTTTCTTCTTTCAACCACGGGTAGCGGCCCTCATCAAAGATACTCATTGGACCACCGAGAATGATCAATAGGTCAAAATCATCGAATTTTGGCAATTCGAAATCCTGATATAAAAGGGTTGTCGAAAGGGAGAGTTTTTTATGTTTGGCCCACTGCGCTATAGTGGTTAAATGGCCGTATGATACATGCTGAAGCGAATGTATTCTCACTCCCTGTCCTCCCCGTCATCATGATGTAAGGCGAAGTTACCATTCGCTATAAACCTCTCAATGACCTCGAGCCTGTTAAAAGAGTTTTCGAACTGCAAAACTTTCTCTTCTTACCAAGCTTGAAAGATTTCACTGATCCGAAGGCTTCCCACTTTTAGCTGGGTTTTCAACGGCCTGTTAGACTCTTGGAGGTTTCGAAGGAAATCGGAGGGTTAACCTCTCTTGCAAGGTCGACTATCCTTCGCGTTCGCGTGGCGATGCCGGAAACGTGTTCGAGGAGGCTCAGCGTTACTCGCCACCCCGCATGAAGAACCTTGGCCGTACCGTCGGCTTCCAGAAAGTCAACACCGGCAGGAAGGAACTCCCCGCTTGGAGTCGCATACTTTATCGATATTCCTAGCTTTTTAAAAATCCTTCTGCTTCCTCGGTACAGCCATGACTCATGTGCCATCCTCTCGGTTGTTGACGGGCATAGGGCTTTTGGCTTGTCAACCCGTTAAAGAGACTCCGAATCTTTGGCAACCTCTTCGGCAATCGATTGAAAGATCCGCCCGGTTTCGCTATTCGCTGCTGAAACCATCAGAGGCCTTCCAGAATCTCCACCTTGGCCAAGTTTAAGATCAATGGGAATTTTTGCCAACAGAGACAGGCCGTACTCTTCGCTCAACTTTTTGCCCCCTCCCCGGCCAAAAATCTCAATCGGTTTGTCCGTGTGACCGCACAAAAAATAGGACATATTTTCAACCATTCCGACGATTCGCATATCGAATTTTTTGAACAGATCGATGGCCCGGCGCACATCGGCCAGAGCGACCTCCTGGGGCGTCGTGACCATCAAGACGGTAGCATTGGGGATGGATTTGGCGATGGTAATGGAAGGATCGCCTGTGCCGGGGGGAAGATCCACAACCAGAAAATCGAGATCGCCCCACAGAACCTGTCCTAACAACTGGCTGATGGCCTTAGAAACCAGCGGTCCTCTCCAGATAATGGACTGGTTTTTTTCAGTAAGCATCCCTAACGACATGACTTTGATCCCGAACTTCTCTGCAGGGATCATCATTTGGTTTTCCCATTCTGGAGGCTCATTGAGTCCCAGCATTACCGGAAGACTCGGTCCGTATACATCAGCATCGAGAAGGCCAACCCGGTTGCCCTTTTTGGCCAAGGCCAGGGCGACGTTTACCGCTATGGTGGTCTTGCCTACTCCACCCTTGCCACTAGCCACGGCTAAAACATGACGCACCTTTTCCACGCCGACCAAGGGGTGCTTTGGAAACAGTTGCCGGAGTTCTTCCTGGTTCAAGATGGTCAGTTTTACATCCACTCTGGATATGCCCGGTAACTTCTCGAGTACTCGTCTGATTTCCGCTACCATGGCCTCTTTTTTAGGGCATTTGGAGGTAGTGAGCGCCAAGGTTAACTTGACTTTGTCACCTGCTACCGATATGGCGCGAATCATTCCCAGTTCAAGCAAACTCTTTTTCAGCTCAGGATCCTGGATGTCTTTGATCATTTCCCGAATTAATTGCTCATCAATCATGGCGACATTCCTTTCT
The DNA here is from genome assembly GCA_021107335.1 of Desulfuromonadaceae bacterium. Classification (GTDB taxonomy): domain Bacteria; phylum Desulfobacterota; class Desulfuromonadia; order Desulfuromonadales; family Syntrophotaleaceae; genus Syntrophotalea_A. The sequence continues at coordinate 9,371 of JAIOSZ010000002.1, forward strand.
GGTTTCATGCATTATAATTCTGTCCTTACGCTTGCCAAAGCCTTTTCAGCGTTGGTTTCCTTGGTAATAAGGATTTCGACATCGGCGTTACCCAGTGCGAAGCCCGACCCTTTGCCGGCTAGGTCCTTGCGGACAATCACGACATCAAGACCTTTTCCTAACAGCCAATTGGCTACTTTTATTCCTTTGGCTTTTTCTTCCTGAGCATAGGCATTGGTCAGGATGGAGTCGGCTATGGCAACCCCATCCCTTGTTCTTTGGGTGAGAACCCGAAAAAAGGGAGCCTCCCCAAAATGTTCGGAAATGGTCCGGCGGTCCTCTGAAAGGGGAACGCTCAGAGTGATGTAATCTTTTTTCTGTGGTTCGTAATGGATCACAACGTGATCCACGTTCTCCAGATCGCACTTGATGCGCTGTTTGATCTCCTCTCCTACCATGTGGCCTTTTTTCAACTCTTTTACCCGGAGGGTCAGATCCAACTCCACAAATTTGTAGCGTCCTGCATTTCTTGCCCGCATTTCGTTGATTTTCACTACCCTGGAATCGGCCGTTACGATTTCCCGAATCCGGTTCAGACTTTCGTAATCGAGGGATGCATCGAGCAAAACCCGCACGGCATCGAGAAAAATGTGGATGGCTGCTTTGCCGATAAATATGACCACGATCAGGGCAGCATACCGGTCAAGGGCGAACCCGAAGGCACTCCCCAGAAGGGAGATGAGGATCACCACGGAAGAGAGCATGTCGGTCCACACGTGCCGGGCATCGGCCACCAGGCTGGGCGAACCGGTTTCATGGCCCTTCTTGAGTGCATAGCGGGAGAACAGCCAGGTAATCAATATCGCTATGCTGGTCCCGCCTGCGGCCAAAGGAATGTGTGACGGCAGAATCCGCATACGCCCTGCGAAAACCTCCTCGACAATTTCATATCCGGCGACGACAATCAAAAAAGCTGTTCCCAGAGCGACCAGGTTTTCAATTTTGTAGAGGCCGTAGGGGAAGTTTCGGCTAGGGCGCTTGGAAATCTTGATGCCGATGAGGACGATAGCTGAGGAAACAACGTCGGTTAACGAGTGGATGGCATCGGCCTTGATGGCCAAACTCCCAGAGAGAATGGCCAGGGCCGATTTGATGACTACCAGAACTACGTTAGTCAAAATCGATAGAAAAGCTGTTTTTTCCGATGCTTCCATATTCTCACCACCCGGCAAGATAGCCTACAAGGCCGACACAAAGGCCTACGGAAAAGTTGATTGCTTTGATCCGAATAAAGTTCATGCGAGAGTCGGCCAATAAAGGCAGCATACCGTGCCCGTCCTGGACGATGGAACTCGCGAACAGGATACTAAAGGGGACGGCCCCTTGGGTGAACAGCGTAAGAAACACAAGATGTGGGCCGGATTCCGGCACCAACCCTATAAGACAGGCAATGGTCAGCAAGGTTAACGGATTATCCCGCATCCAGCCCGTAAGATGAAAGTAATCCACCAGCACATGCATGAGCACCAGTGCCCCAACGGTCCAGAGAAACACGCGGGGAACGTGTACTTTTGCCACGTGTTCCCAGAGGTGCTCCTCTAAGAAATGGTCCGGCACCGTGGACACAATGAACAGCCCCATCCCCGAAGTCAAAAGCAGGCTTACCTTAATCCAGGTCCAATCCGGGGGGCCCAACTGGCCGCTGAGTAGGCCAAAAACGAACAGAAACAAGGCAAGGGACAGCACGCCGCGAGCGAGGGTACAATGCCTCCATTGTTCTGCGATGTGCCCCCTGGGAAAGCAGTGACAGATATCTTCCGCATGAAGGTCAAACTCATGGTCCGCGCTTGCCCATTTGACCGCCTTTTCGCCAAACAGAAAGTCCGTCAACACCCCAGCGGCAATTCCTATCAGGAACAGAATCAAAAAAATGAATAAGCCGGTCCCGGGTATCATGGACAGCATAACAAATGACTCGTCACCGCTTGTGGCGATCATTGCAGCCACCACTGCTCCTAAAGAAACCACACGATGGGAAAAGAGGGAAACGACCGCAAACGCTCCCAGACAACCAGGAATGGCTCCTAGAAGCGAAGCTAGCAGATACTGTTGCCAGCGCCTGCCACGTAGCCCCTGTTGCCATGCCCCTTGGGTGAATACATTCAGATATTCGATCACAAGCATCATCACAAAGACGAATCCCGTGATCATGATGGCATGGGTGAGGCTTTCGCGAAAAAGCGTAATCATATCGTCACCCCGAGGTTATTTCTCTTGCGCCTTCTCTCTATAAACCGATCAGCAGAAATTTCATCAGCCCTCCAACCAGCAAGGCTGCGAACACCATAATTGTCGCGGCTTTGAGCATATCCGATATCCCCAACTCTTTCACCAGAACGGCGAAGGTTCCAACACAGGGAAAGTAAATCGTAAGTATGGTTACGGCGATAACCAGTTGCATCGGTGTCATACCGAGGGGCAATAGCATTCCGACGGCCAAATCTTTTCTCAAAAACCCAACCAGGAGGACGGCGGTTGTTTCCTTAGGCAGACCGAGCCACCCCACCATCAACGGCGCAAAAAAATGCCCTAGCCACTCAATGAAACCCACCGCGTACAATAGGTTGACCAGCACCACACCCAGGAAGAGCCAGGGGATCGCCTCTGCAAGAAACCACCGTATGCGCATCCAGGTCTTCTTCGCGATGGGCCTGAGACTTGGTTTTCGGTAAGGCGGTATTTCCAGAAAAATCTCGGGGCATTCCCCTTGCACGAATCGATTCAGCAAGAGGCCACCCAGTACGTATACGAGCGAGAGGGTTCCGAAAACGAGGCCGATGTAGCCAAACCCGTGAGGTCCAAGAATGGCGAATATCATGGCTATCTGTGCCATACAGGGTACGGCAATTGCCATGAGGGTGGCTGCAATGAAACGCTGCTTCCTTGTCTCCAAGGTCCTGGTGGACAAAGCTCCCGGCACGTTACATCCCAAGCCGAGGAATACCGATATCACCCCATAGCCATGCATCCCTAATTTGTGAAAGATGTTGTCAGACAAAGTGGCCAATCTGGGCAAATACCCCGAATCTTCCAAAATCGCCAAGGTAAAATAAAACGCAAAGATATAAGGGAGAACCATTCCAAAGGGTACAAAGATGCCGGTAGTCAGTATTCCGAGGGATTGAACGAAATCGATTTCCCCATCCAACAGTTTACCAATGAGAACGTCATGCAAAAATCCGCTCCCCAGCCGATCACTTAAAGCCATTGCAATGGGGCGATATAATTCAAAAAGCGGCTCCAAAGCGTAGCCGATCAGATTTTCCCCGATGAGTCTGACCATCCAGAAAGCGACGAATATCACCGCCATGGCTATCGGTATGCCCGTGGTCGGCTTGATGGTAGCATCAGCGATTTGCTCCCAAGTGGTGTGATGTCGATGGGTTACCGTCTGCACTTCTCTGATGATATGCCCGATTTCCACCCATCGTTCTTCTTCGCTTGCGGGTTTTATACTTTCCGAAGAACGGGCCTCTTTGAAAGTTTTGACAAGTTCCTTTATTCCCTCTCCCGTCAAAGCTACTGTCGGAACAACAGGAACTCCCAAAAGTTCTTCAAGCGCTTTGTCGTTAATATTGATTCCCAGATGTTTTGCCTCGTCCCACATGTTCAAGGCAAGGACTGCCGGTTTTTTCGTCTCGAGGATCTCCAATGCTAAAAACAGGTTTCTTTCGAGATTGGTGGCATCTACGACGTTGATGACCAAATCAGCTTGATTGAATATTGTCGCGGCAACTTCTTCTGCCCTGCTGGAAGGGACTAGGGAGTAAACTCCAGGCGCATCTATTATGTGAACTACCTGCCCCTCCAAGCGCATCTTTCCCCTGGAAAAATCCACGGTAGTACCGGGATAATTCGAGATGATCACCTTGGCGCCGGTCAAACGGGAAAACACCACGCTCTTGCCGACATTGGGGTTTCCCATCAGGACAATATTTTTCATGCTAATGCCTGACGATAATTCGGCGAGCCATCCCCCGCCCAATGGTGGTTTGCCTTCGGTCTATCTCAACCACAAAAGGTCCTCCGAAAGGTTGTTTTGATAACAGTTTAACTATTTTCCCTTCTCTGATTCCTATCGTTCTGAGTCTTCTCTGAAAAGCACTACCCCCAGCCAGACTAACAACTATCCCGTTCTCCCCTTCTTTCAGGTCAGTAATCGGAATTTCCATATCGTTCTCCATCGCAACCATTTGTCATCAGTGAGATGCAGCAAACCACTGGATTGAGTCAAATCAAAGAATGGATGGGATCAATTGTCGAAGAGCACCTTCGTGAAAATCTTGCCTCCAAAAACAAGTCTAACAGGCTGGCTGAAAAGTGCCGAGCAGTAGACGGTTTATGGCTGAACAGTGGTTGAAACGCCTTGGTTGGCCTCCTGCCGCACACGCAGGACTTGTCGAGAAAAAATGGCCAAGGGATGTTGTTGAATCTAGATTCAGGGATTAAAAGCCAGCTATTAAGGATCGGTCCTTTTTGGGAGGCCCCTCCACCCTCGGCTCGGGAGCTTATCTTCCCGCAGATCTCCTGGCTTATCGGCTGCCCTATCCGCCGTCTGGAGGGCGGCTGTTCGGTTGTTGCGGACGCGGCTTTGGATAAGGTTTTGGATCCGGTTTTTGATGGGGCGGGACTCGCTTGAGGTTAAGCAGTTTGTGATATAATTTGTGTGCAGATTGCCAAACAAAAGAAGGAAAGGAGTTTTGTATGCCGAGAGGTGACGGAACGGGTCCACCACGAGGTGGTGGACGGGGACAGGGTCGAATGGGTGGGCCTTTTGCCGGAGGACCAAGTGGCCGCTGCGTGTGCCCTGGATGTGGCCACGAGATACCCCATATTACCGGAAAGCCCTGCAACCAGAACACCTGTCCAAAATGCGCAACGACGATGACGAGAAAGTAACCGAAAAAGAAAGGAGCCTGGTTATGCCACGCGGAGATGGAACCGGACCGGATGGCCGTGGTCCGATGACGGGACGAGCAACAGGATACTGTGCGGGTTATGAACAACCCAGCCATATGAACCCGATTCCCGGACGGGGCTTCTGGGGCTGGGGCGGTCGCGGAGGTGGACGGGGCTGGCGTCATTGGTATTATGCGACTGGTCTGACCGGCTGGGAGAGTGCGCCAACGGACCCCTTCTGCACCTATTGCGGGTCTTATGCGGCTCATTATGGCCCTTCACCAATGACGCAAGAGCAGGAACGTAGCATCCTGAAGGCAGAAGTCGAATCATTGGAGGAAGTTCTTGAAAACCTTCGCAAGCGCCTCCAGGAACTTGAGGCCAAGACCAAGGAGGAATGATAAAGTGCCGACAATCATGCCGGCAGAATTTCAGGCTAAAAGGCAACAAACTGTGCCTTGGCCACCGAGCCAGTTACACAAGGTGCTTTATAAAACTTCTAACCCTCCACCCTTTTAATCAAGTGGAGGGGTTTTTTGCGATAAAAACCATGCGATAATCTGTAAAGTTGATCAGGGGCCAGCTTTGTTCTCAACTACATACCACCAGTCTTGGGCGACAAAGCAACTTGGTCCCCGTCGCTGAGAACATGGTTCATTTGTACCGATCTATTATTAACAAAAACGATTTTAACATCTTCAGGATCTACATCAACCTTCTTAGCTAACTCAGCTACAGTAGCTCCTTCATCTAATTCGTATGCTTTTGCGTCATGATAGTCACAAACTTCATCTTGGGACAATGTTGCGAAACATTTGATATGAACCCTCATGAGACACCTCCAAATTCTTCTGTTTAGAAACCGTTGTAATCTATACTTAACATTTATCACGCTGCTCCCCCCTGTCAACTTGGATTTTGCGGCCTAATGCCGGCTTACCTGCAAGAGGTCACAAATATGGAAATCTTGACGCCATTGGTAAAAATACACGATAGAGTGGATTTCACTCCTTTCCCTAGGGGATTCAACTTCGAAACACAGAATATGTCGCAGAGGCCTAATGCAGGCGTCCAACAATCGCGCCAAGGCGGTTATCAGCCCAATCCCTTGTGAAAAAAGGAGTTCAGTTCCTGGCCGCGATTCGGGGCTCGTCCGAAGTAAACGGAAAGTCTGGATTCAAGCAGAAAATTAAAGGCCGGCAAAGGAGGGGGAATTCAGCAGTTGGAGAACGGGGTGCAAAAGATATTCAAACCGCCCTACCCTTTTGAAAATATAGAAAAAAAGACAACCCGTATTTCTGGAGTACTTCTCTGGGTAGACAGGTTGTCTTTTCCAAAATGGTGGAGGAATTCCGAATTCCGGCCTCTTTTCCCCTCGATTCTCCGGAACTTGTTGAAAATATATTACGAAACCCTGCGATACAGTTACTTCCCATTAGGTCACATCGGTAACGACATCTTCTCCAGATCTGCCAGCCGATTCGGCGGTGCTTTAGGATACAAAGCCCCTCTGCCAACAAGTCTGGCAAATCCCAGCACACCCCTCACACAAACCGATTATCCGACCGTTTACGCTTCACCTCCTCCCGCGAGGCCTTCATCCAACCGGACGTCGCCCCCTCGCGGTAATCGAACTGCAGGATATAGGGTTTGACGTCGATGAGCGGGGTTCCGTCCAAAACATCGATCCCGCGCACCTTCAGCCGGTTGCCTTCGACAGCCAGCAGTTCAACGAAGGACAGGCCGATGTGTGCCGATCTGAGTGGCGAGCACGTGGCGAACACACCGCGTTTTTCGCTGTCCATGTACGGCACAACTTGGAGTTCCATGCGGGTCGCCTTGTGGAAATGGTAAATCAGATAAATATGGCTGAATTCTTCCAGATCCTTCAGCCCTGCCATAAATCTCTTCTCCAGGACCACTTCGCCTTCAGCATCCTGAGCGCCAACAGGCTGAATCGGCATGTTTTCCAGTTCTTTGAAAGGGGAATGGATAATTCCAATCTTGAGAAGTTCGATTTTCCTGCTTTTCGTTATCCTCATTTTCAGATGACCAGAGTCAATCCTCCCCTTCCCCGCTGAACCTTGTCGCCAAAGGTGCCCAGCATGGAGGAAACAACGTCTTTGCCGGTACAGTGGCTCGGAACTAGGAATTCCACATCCCAATCGAGAATGGCACGATATGTTTTCTCCAAACGCTGTGCTGGAGCATGTTGCAGATGAAGACCGCCAACAATGCCCCGTATCTTGTCAATCCCGCTTACCCGGCGTATATGATCCACGGTATTAAGCAGTCCTGAATGACAACATCCGACAATAATGACCAGACCACGGTCCGTTTGAATCAACAGAGCCTGATCGTCATCGAGCAGGTCGGGACGTTGACTTTTAGGATCGAGAAAAAAGGGACCACCCGTATCTTCAAAGACGTGCGACCGGGGTATCGGTCCGGAAATGCCGATGTCGGACTGGATCAATTGTGGCTCTGCAACCCAGTGAATTTGTCTCGATGGCAAGCCCACCAGGGCGGCGCTGGATTGCTGAGGCATGGAGATATCCTTTGCCCCTCCTTCAGTACGTATGCTGTATCGAGGGACGAATGTGCCAGCGTGACAATATACCGGAATACCCGGGTTAACATTCAGAACATGAGGCACGCCACCGGTGTGATCGTAGTGCCCATGGCTCAGCACCAGAATATCAGCCTGCGACAGATCATATTCCAGCGCGCATGCGTTCCCCGGTAAGGCAGGTCCTTGGCCCGTGTCGAATAGAATCCGTTGGGATGCTGTCTCGATCCACAACGAGAACCCGTGTTCTGTAGACAGACCATCATCGGCGTTGTTGTCGACCAGAATCGTGAGTTTGATTTCTCCCTTTCTCATGGACGTTTCAACATCTCCATAAACTTAGCTTCAGCCCAGGCCATGGTCTGCCCGTCAAGGACCAGTTCGCCTCTCAATCGATACAATGGCGGCGAGGCATTGAGGAGCCGCGCCCGCAATTCCATCCGTGCATCACAAGGAACAAACTTCACGAAGCGAACGTGGAGGTCACCTGTTACCCCCTCAATACCCTGATGGAACAGGCAA
>JAIOSZ010000170.1 GCA_021107335.1 Desulfuromonadaceae bacterium
ACAACCGTCAGCTGCTAATTTTCGTAGCAGCACTGCTGTGGCCCCTTGCTCAGGTTCTGGAGTTGCTGCTGACCCCGGAACTGGCCAGCTCCCCGAATCTCTACCTGATTGCCGCCCTGGCCCTGATAACAAGTGCCGGTCTTGCCCTGATGATAACCAGGCCACTGTTGCAAAAACGACCGCCGTCTCTAACTCTCCCCCTGACCGGCATCATTATACTGGCCATGCTCTGGGTTTTGGGTGCTCAAACCGCTCGCGAGAACACCCTTACAGTGGCCTCTCTGGCGGGCCTACAACTCCCTCCGGTAACGAGCCAGGCAACGGCCACCCCACCTGCTACCCAGGCGACAGCAAAACCAGAGACATCACCGGCAGTCGACGGCGCCCAACTGTTCCAACAAAAATGCAGCGCCTGTCATCGTTTCGACCAACGCCTGATTGGGCCGCCGCTGAACAGTGTGCTCGAAAAATATCGGCCAGGAAAAGCTAAACTAACAGGGTTTTTACGCACTCCGCAAAAGATCGACCCAGACTATCCGACGATGCCCAACCTAGGCCTAACGGAGCAAGAAGCTGGCGCGATAGCCGACTATCTGCTTGATTACAAAATTGTTCAACCAACGCCGCGCTAGGTCGACACAGGGATTAAGAAACCGACACCCATCTTTGTCGTCGGTCCCTTGACAACCCCATTCAACCTGCTGCTCGGCCCAAAGAGGCTTTACAATGCCCAAGTGGTTGCTCCATTCCCTGTTATACGCCTACTTTGGCGGCTTTATACTTCTCATTGCTGCGTTGGCCTGGTTCAGGCCTGCAACGCATCGGGACAACAGCCAACCCATTGCTTTTCCTCATACAGTTCATGCTGGCCAGCTAGGTCTAGCTTGCAATTTCTGTCACGAATCGGTAACGCAAGGGCCGCAGGCCGGCATGCCAACGGTAGACAAATGCGTCTCCTGCCACCAGGCCATTGCGACGGAACGACCGGAAACTCAGAAATTACTAAGCTATCAAGAAAAAGGCGAACCGATTCGTTGGCGTCGCATCCATCAAGTACCCGACTTCATCTACTTTACTCATAAACGCCACGTTAGCAGCGGGCTGGATTGTAGCGCCTGTCACGGCGCCATCGAAGAGATGAAGGAAGTACGCCGAGTCCGTTCTCTGCGGATGGGCTGGTGCCTTAGCTGCCATCGCAGCCGAGGGGCTTCCTTTGACTGCGCGACCTGTCACAAATAGCGTTCATAAAGGAACTCCTTATGAACGCTGGAGAGTTTCTGATTTAACGGAGAGAATCGAACATGGATCGACGGCAGTTTTTACAGATGCTTGGCCTGGTTTCCGGAGCGGCAGCACTCTCATCTTGCGGTTCAGAAAAGGGCCAGAAAGAACTTGTGTCGCTTCTGGTACCAGCCGAAGACGGCATCGTTCCCGGGACCGAAACCTGGCAGCCATCGACCTGTTGTGAATGCCCGGCCCACTGTGGCCTATTGACCCGCGTACGAGAAAACCGCCCGGTCAAACTTGAAGGAAACCCTCGGCATCCTGTCAATCGCGGCGGCCTGTGCCTGCGCGGTCAGGCCGCCTTGTGGCGGCTCTATCATCCGCAAAGATTGCAAACCCCTCTTAAACGGCAAGCCGACGGTCGTTTGCAGGCGATCACCTGGGCTCAGGCATTAACTGAAATCACCGAAGCTCTGCAGCTTAGCCGTCAGCAAGGCCGGAAAAATACCTGGCTGGCCGGTCGCACCAGCGGCACCCTAAGCACCCTCATTGAAGAATTATGTGATTCTCTAGATATTGAACGGCTGGCAGAATTTGAACCCTTTTCCCATGCCGCGCTGAGACAAAGTTATCGCCTTCTCTTAGACCAGGCCGACCTACCCCGCTATCGCGTCGAACAAGCCGATCTGCTGATCACCATCGGTGCCGACTTACTCGAAACCTTTCTCAGCCCCGTCGATTACACGGCCCAGGCAAGCACCCTGGCTGCAGATCAAAAACGCCACTGGATGCACCTGGAACCGCACTATTCCCTGACCGGTGCCAATGCTGACGACCGGTTGGTCCTGACACCCGGCAGCGAAGGGGCGCTGCTGCTCTGGCTGCTACACTCCCTGGCTTCCCAGAGCCGGTATCAGAGCCGCTGGTCACAAACACTGCAGGACTTGCTTCCGAGCACAGACCTCGCCGCAACCGCAGGGGCAACCGGCTTAAAACCCCAACAGCTGCAAGAATTGGTATCGCGCTTGATGCAGGCCAAGAAGCCGCTGCTGATTGTCGGCGGGATCGCCACAGGTCATCGCAACGGTCAACCGGTCGCTCTGTTTGGTGCCCTGCTACAGAGGTTAATCGCTCTGCCTTGGGCCGGGCTGGATTTTTCTGCGGCAGAAAATTATTCACGGGTCGGCTCCCTGCTGGACCTAAAAGACTTAAACCAGCAGCTCGCCGCCGACCGTATCGGGGTGCTGTTTGTCAGCCGCTGTAATCCGGTTCGTCACAGCCCCACTGACCTGGGTCTGAAAGCGGCCCTGGCCAAAGCAACACTGAGGGTTGGCCTGGCGGATTTGGCCGATGACACCACTGACCAGATGGACCTGATCCTGCCGCTGGCCCACGGCCTCGAAACCTGGGGGGACACTGAGCCCCGCCGGGGCATTGTCGGTTTACTGCAACCGATAGCCTCCCCGCGACAGCAAGCCCTCAGTGAAGGGGACCTGCTGCTGAAATTGCTGCAACAGGCCACCGGCAAGAGCCCGGCGGCCGACTGGGCAGGCTACCTGCAACAAAACTGGCAGAAGCGCTTTAGCCGCGCTCAACTCGGTCAACTGATGGAAGATGGCTACCTGTTCGAACCTCAGCCGCAACCCTCCATTCGTCTCGACCAGGCCCGTGCAGCCAAGGCGCTTCGCAATCTTCAACTGCAAGCTCCCTTAACCCTGCCAGCTGCGGTCATCGCACCGTCAATCCGCTCCTTTGATGGCCGTAGCCGCAGCCTGGAGCTGCTCTCGGAGATTCCCGACCCTCTGACCACCATCTCTTACGGTAGCTGGATGGCCGTTGCTCCGCAGACTGCAGATCGACTCCGCCTGCGGGACGGCAATGAACTACAGATTAAAACCGCTGACTGGCAGAGCACCCAACCGGTGCGCATCCAGCCGGGTCTGGCAACCGAAATCCTGGCCCTGCCCATGGATAGCCTGCCAGCCCCGGTGACAGGCATCGATCCCCTTACGGGAGAGGCGCTGCGCTACGTTGAAGGTTTGCAATTAAACCCCACGGGAAAACTGCACCGCTTGCCCATCCTGGCCGGATCGCCTTCACAACATGGACGCGGCCTGATTCCCAAGCCGGTGCAGCGCAAGAAAAAGAACGACCTGCAACATCACGGCCCCCGAGCGTCCTTCTATCCCGAGCCAGAATACGAAAACTATCGCTGGACCATGGCCATCGATCTGCAGCGCTGCGTCGGCTGCAGTGCCTGTGTCGCCTCCTGCTATATAGAGAACAATGTACCGGTGGTTGGAGCCTCTGATCATCTGGCCGGCAGAGAGATGTCCTGGCTGCGCATTGAACCCTTTTACGATAAGCACGGTCGAGTCGATTTTCTGCCTATGCTCTGCCAGCACTGCAACTATGCCCCTTGTGAAGCCGTCTGCCCGGTCTACGCTGCCTATCATAATCCCGAGGGACTCAACGTGCAGGTCTACAACCGCTGCGTCGGCACCCGCTACTGCAGTAACAACTGCCCCTACAAAGTACGGCGTTTCAACTGGTGGCAGCACAAACGCACTCCGCCCCTCGACCAGCTGCGTAACCCTGACGTGCCTGTGCGCAGCAAGGGAATGATGGAAAAGTGCACCTTCTGCCTGCAACGTATTCGCATCGCCAAGGATCGCGCCAAGGACGACAAACGCCTGGTGCAAGACGGTGAAGTCACCACGGCCTGTGCCCAAAGCTGCCCAGCTGGCGCCATCGTCTTTGGTAATCTGCTCGATAAGGAGTCGAAAATTTATCGTCTGACCCATAGCCAACGCGCTTACCGGGTCCTCGCCGAACTGGGCACCGAACCGGGGGTTCATTACCTGCGTCCCGAGTAACCGGCAAGCGTCGTCATCGACCGATATACACACGATTGAGAGACCATGCAAAACACATCTTCCACTGAGCAGATCGAACAGGATGTTCTCGCGGCCATGAGTAGGCCGAGTCGCTGCTACTTGGCGTGCATTTTTTTTGCCGGGCTGGTGTTTCTCGGCGGCATGGCCCTGTGGAGCCGACAGATCGCCCTCGGCATGGGCGTTGCCGGCATCAGCCACCCCGTCGGTTGGGGTGTTTATATCACCGACTTTGTCTTTTGGGTCGGCATTGCTCATTCCGGCACTCTGATCTCGGCGGTGCTCTATATCTTCCGCGCCCGCTTTCGCACCAGCTTCAATCGGGCCGCCGAAGCGATGACCATCTTCGCCTTGATGGTGGCAGGTTTGTTCCCCCTGATCCACCTCGGGCGCGTCTGGCTCGCCTACTTCCTGTTTCCTTACCCCAACCAGCGTCAATTGTGGGTCAATTTCCGCTCACCTCTGGTGTGGGACGTATTCGCCGTCTCTACCTATATGCTGGTCAGTCTGGTGTTTTTCTTTGTCGGCCTGGTGCCCGATCTGGCCATCGTCGCCCGTCGTCGCCCCGGTTTCGTCGGCAAAATCTATCGCATTGCGTCCCTCGGCTGGGTCGGTAACTCCCAGCAATGGCGTCACTATACCAAGCTCTATTTCTTTCTGGCGGCCTTTGCGACTCCGCTAGTCGCCTCGGTCCACTCCATCGTCTCCTGGGACTTCGCGGTGAGCATCGTACCCGGCTGGCATACCACCATCTTTGCCCCCTATTTTGTGGCAGGGGCCATCCTCTCCGGAACCGCCATGGTCATCACCCTGGTGATTCCCATGCGCCGCCTCCTTCGCCTGGAAACCTATATTCCCATCTCACATATCGAATCCATCGCCAAGATTCTGCTGCTGACGTCCTTAATCGTTGGCTTCGCCTATGTGGTTGAACAAGGGCTGGCCTTCTACAGCGGCAACCTCTATGAAATGGAACAATTCCGTTTTCGCGCCCTTGGCGACTACCGACTGTTGTTCTGGATTATGGTCAGCTGCAACGCCATCCTGCCACTCACCCTGTTTGTCGGCCGCCTGAGGCGCAACCTCGCCTACCTCTTCATCCTCTCGCTACTGGTCAACGTGGGTATGTGGTTGGAGCGGTTTGTTATCGTGGTCACTTCCCTGGCCAGGGACTTCGACCCTTATGCTTGGGGGAATTACACCCCGTCCCTTACCGAGATCGGCATTACCGCAGGCTCTTTTGGTTTGTTTTTTTTACTCTTTTTGCTCTTCATCAAGATTCTGCCGGTATTGTCAATTACCGAACTGAAGGAGCGCTGATATGGCCCAACAGCTTTTCTTTGACGATCAGCAAACCTTTCTGCAGCAGTTGGAACAATTGCTAAAGAACGGCACACCCAGTGAACAGCTGGACGTACGAACCCCCTACCATCTCAGCGAAGTCGACTCATTGCTTGGCCAGCCGCCAAGCAAGCTGCCATTGTTTGCCCTAGGAGGAGCTCTGGCCGGTTTCGGCGGCGGCTTCCTGCTAGCAGCGCTAACCTCCCTCGACTGGCCCGTCATCACCGGCGGCAAACCGATTGTGGCAGTACCCGCCTTTTTGCTTATCGGCTACCTGATGACTATCCTGATCGGATCGCTGGCCTCCTTTGCCGGTTTTCTAATCCTGGCCAGACTTCCCCAAGTCGACGCTCTGCTCAAAGAACAGGATTTCGACTCTCGATTTATCATCACCATTGCCAACGAGGTGGCCCCATGCACGACACCAAACTGAGCATCGGCGGCTGCTATAGCCTGCTGTTGATTCTGGCCGCCACCATCGGTCTCATTGAATACGGTGGACTCATCGCTCAACCCGGCTCCCTGCTCCTCACCCTGACCTTTTGGGGATCCATCATTCAGGGTGCCGTCGCCGTCGCTGCGGTGACCGCCCTGGTGCGGGCCCAATGGATCGCTTCGCTGCGCCGCGAGCTGCTCGCCCTCTACCCCCTGCTATTACTGTTGGCGCTGCTTTTCGCCCTGCTCTGGCCCCAGCTCGACCTTTTCCCCTGGAGCGACCATCCCACCGTCTGGCTCAACCGGCCTTTCTTTATGGGACGTAATCTGACCAGCTTGCTATTAACGTTTCTTGCCGGACGGCAACTGGCCCTGCACAGTACCAGCGGCGCCCCCTTCAAGGACCGTTATGCCGTGATCTATCTGGCAACCTTTGTTCTTTCTCAGAGCCTACTAGGGTTCGACTGGCTCATGTCGGCGGCTTACCCCTGGATCAGCACCATGTTCGGCCTCTACTTCTTCACCGAGGCCCTCTATGCGGGCATTGCCGTTTCTGGCCTGGCCATGCTGCTCTACTTCCGCCCCCGGATGCAGACCGCACCAAAGGATACGGCTCGTCACTTGCGGGATGTTGGCCTGCTATTGTTCGGTTTCAGCATCCTCTGGGCCGGACTATTCTTCGCCCAGTTCCTACTCATCTGGTATGCCAACCTGCCCGAAGAGGTTCACTTCGTCACCGAACGTCTGGCCAGTTTCCCCGAACGGGAGCTATGCTGGCTGTTTCTGATCGGCCTGTTTCTGGTTCCCTTTGTCGCCTTGCTCGGCAGCCAGGCCAAAGGCGACTTACGCTTTGTTTCGGCCGTTTCGTTGTTGGTTCTGAGCGGGCTTTTTGCCGAGCGACTGTTCATTCTATTGCCCGCCATCCCCTATCATGGTGGTGCTCTGTTGCTTTACAACGGCCTGATCTTTGTCATGCTGTTATTAGTCCTGCACAGCAGCGAGCGCTTGCTGCCTTCATCCTCTTTTCTGACAAAGGATTGATGCCATAGCCGCGCAATTATCCGTTGCAATTACGCAGCGAATGAGTTATACCATCAGGTCCAAGCGCGATTAGCTCAGCTGGATAGAGCGCTGCCCTCCGGAGGCAGAGGTCGCAGGTTCGAATCCTGCATCGCGCGCCAAATAAAATCAAAGGGTTACGTCATTGACGTAACCCTTTTTTATATTTACCGCTTGACAGAAAATCCTTTTTAAGTAAAATCATTACCGATCTGGTTCTACTTAAACATTCCACACAAAAGGAGATACCATGGCCATCTTTAAATGTGAAAAATGCGGGCATGAAAAAGAAGGACGCTGTAAACCAAAAAAATGCCCTTCCTGTGCCGAATCCGGAACCTTTGTCAAACAGGGCTGAGCATTACACCTCCCCTTCCCCCAGAAACAAATAAGCGGGTCGCCCAAATGGTGACCCGCTTATTTGTTTCAAACTTGCAGATATTTGCCGGCTCTTTAGTAGGGCACCTCGTTCACAACATTGCCAGGAGGGGCATAATTGCAGACTAGAATAATCCGGCCCTGGCACTCGGCCTTGCCACAGCCGACCTGAGTGGTTCTTCGCCAAACCAACTGAGTGTAATGACCAACCTGCTGCACATTGGCCAGAGTAACAGCGTCACCTTTGAAAAAGTATTTTTCACTCTCCCAGGCCTCTACCCCATCGCCAACATCATAATAACCTGCGGTACCCGTGAACAGGTTTTCGCCATAGATTCCCTTCCTCTCGCCGTCCTGCGGTCGGTGCTCAATTCGGCATTCGCTACCGGCGAGCTGCTCTGCCCATTGCTGAGCATATACGGCAAGATCAGACGACCAACTGACTGGCCCTACGCCTACCGCCAACCGTATCCGGTTGTGTTCTTCTAACAGCCTCTGTACTTCATCGCCATCCAAGCC
>JAIOSZ010000328.1 GCA_021107335.1 Desulfuromonadaceae bacterium
CAGGGGGTCGGGGTTTGTGGTACCTATCCCTATGAAATTGCCGAGACCAAAGTGGCTCGGGTGCATGGTTTGGCCCACCAGGCCGGCTACCCCCTGAAATGCAGCCTTGAGAGGGCCTGAAGGGAAAGCCTATGTTCACTCAAGAAGTCCAGATTGCTTTTTCCCTAGCGGTACGAGAGGCGCAGAAGCGTCATCATGAGTACCTGACCACGGAACATGTCCTCTATGCCTTGCTCTTTGAAGAGCATAGCCAGGAGATCATTGAGGCCTGTGGTGGAGACCCGGAAGGGTTAAAGACCCTGTTGGAAAACTTTCTTGCCGACCAGCTTGAGAGCATGCCTTCGGGCAAGGAGATTGTACCCGAACAGACCGTTGGCCTGCAGCGAGTTTTGCAGCGGGCAGTACTGCATCTTCATTCGGCGGGGAAAAAAGAGATCACTATCGGCGACGTACTGGCTTCTCTGCTTGAAGAGGAGCAGTCCCATTCGGTGCAGTTGCTGGAGCAACAGGGAGTCTCACGACTTGATGTGCTCAATTACATCAGTCACGGGGTTAGCAAGGTGCCAAGAGATGAGGGTGGCAAGCCCTTCCCTGATGGTGGCAGGAGGCCGTCCAAAGAAGGGCAGAGCGAGGGCGAAAACGATCCGCTGGAAGCTTATACTGTTGATTATTTGCAGCGAGCCATCGAAGGCCGTATCGATCCTCTGATCGGCCGAGAAAAGGAATTGCGGCGTACCGTGCAGGTGCTCTGCCGACGCCGTAAGAACAACCCTATCTACGTTGGTGAACCGGGGGTCGGAAAAACGGCCATGGCCGAAGGCCTGGCATTGATGATTTACGAGGATCGGGTGCCGAAGGTTTTGCAGGGGGTACATATCTACCTGCTCGACATGGGGGCGCTGCTCGCTGGTACCAAGTTCCGAGGAGATTTCGAAGAGCGCCTCAAAGGGGTGCTCAAGGCTCTTGAAGATCGCACCGATGCCATTCTGTTTATCGACGAAATCCATACCATCGTCGGCGCCGGTGCGACCAGCGGCGGCTCTCTCGATGCGTCTAATCTCCTTAAGCCTGTTCTGGCTTCCGGTGCCCTGCGTTGTATCGGGTCAACCACCTATGAAGAGTACAAGAACCTGTTCGACAAGGATCGGGCTCTATCGCGGCGTTTCCAAAAGATCGATGTTGTCGAGCCGACCGTCGAGGAGACGGTGGCTATATTGCAAGGACTGCGTGAGCACTACGAAAGTCACCATCAAGTTACCTACACCGACGAAGCTTTGAAGGCTGCGGCAGAGCTCTCTACCCGTCACATTAATTATCGTCATTTACCGGACAAGGCCATCGATGTGATCGATGAAGCCGGAGCTGCCTGTCGTCTGACCGACAAGACCGGCCATATCATCGGTGTGCCTGAGGTGGAGAAGGTGGTGGCTTCTATCGCCCGGATTCCGGAAAGGACCGTTTCCAGTTCCGATCGCAAGCGACTCAAGTATCTGGGCCGCGATCTTAATAGGCAGGTTTTCGGCCAGGAACAGGCTATCGATTTGCTCTGTAGATCGGTGCTGCGTGCTCGCGCCGGTCTCAGCCATCCGGAGAAACCGACCGGATCGTTCTTGTTTACCGGGCCGACAGGGGTCGGTAAGACCGAAGTGGCTAAACAGTTGGCTCTGCAGTTGGGGGTCGAGTTCCTGCGCTTTGATATGAGCGAGTACATGGAAAAGCATTCGGTTGCTCGCCTGATCGGCGCGCCTCCCGGTTATGTCGGGTTTGAACAGGGCGGCCTGCTGACGGAAAGTGTTGTTAAGCACCCCTATGCGGTGTTGTTGCTCGATGAAATCGAAAAGGCGCATCCCGACCTGTTTAACATTCTGTTGCAGGTCATGGATCACGGCCACTTGACCGACAACAACGGCAAGCAGGCGGATTTCCGCAACGTGGTGCTGATTATGACCAGCAATGCCGGTGCTCGGGATCTGAGCGCTAAATCCATCGGTTTTGGCGGTGGTTCGCCGGGCAGCGCTACCTCCGCTGTGGAGCGAGCCTTCTCGCCGGAATTTCGTAATCGCCTGGATGCCATCGTACCATTCATGTCCCTTGGCGAGGAAACCATGCTGCGTATCGTCGATAAATTTGTTAACGAAGTGCGCCTGCGCCTTCAGGATCGGCAGGTGACACTGAAAATATCACCTGCTGCGCGTTCTTTAATGGCCCGTCGTGGGTACGATCCGATCTACGGGGCTCGGCCCCTGGCCCGGCTTATTCAGAGTGAGATAAGCGACGTCATTGCTCACGAAGTCCTGTTCGGAGAACTGGCCGACGGTGGCACGGTTAAGATCGGCTGCCGGCAGGATCGCCTGACCTTCCGCTACCAATGAGACTTGGTGCCGGTAACTGTTGATGACAATCTACCGTCTCACCGAACAACTCGCATTTCCCAACCCGGAGTTGGCTGAGCCTGAAGGTTTGTTGGCGGTGGGGGGGGACCTCTCCCCCCACCGCCTATTGCTGGCTTATTCGCTCGGGGTCTTTCCCTGGTTCAATGATGGCGAACCGCCACTTTGGTGTTGTCCGGACCCCCGTTGCGT
Organism: Desulfuromonadaceae bacterium; assembly: GCA_021107335.1. GTDB lineage: Bacteria > Desulfobacterota > Desulfuromonadia > Desulfuromonadales > Syntrophotaleaceae > Syntrophotalea_A. The sequence continues at coordinate 2,583 of JAIOSZ010000328.1, forward strand.
GCTTTTCCCCGCCGAATTAAAGGTTAGCCGCAGTCTCAGTAAACTTCTACGCCGAAATACCTTTCACGTAACAAGTAATCGCTCTTTTGCCCAAGTGATTGACAACTGTGCTGCCCTGCGCGAGGCGAATGGCGGCACTTGGATAACCGATGAAATGCGCGCAGCCTACTGTCGGCTGCATGAGCTCGGTTATGCCCATTCCGTGGAGGTTTGGCTGGATGGTGCTTTGGTCGGGGGGTTATACGGCGTCTGTTTGGGGCGCTGTTTTTTCGGTGAATCGATGTTTTTTCGGGTCGCAAACGCTTCCAAGGTTGCTTTTGTGACCCTCGTACGGCGCCTTCGAGAACAAGGATACGCACTTGTTGACTGTCAGCTCCCCTCTGATCATCTCACTTCCTTCGGTGCCCGCAGTTTGCCACGCCGTGAGTTCCTGCAGCGCTTGGTGGGCGGCGGGGTGACGCCGGGCCGACCTGTTGCTGGGCCTTTTCCTGTAAACTTGTGACTTAAGGTCCTGCCTGTTCAGCCACTGAGAGTGGCAGTATCTACCCCCTTGAGGTTCGCTGTGAAGGGTGGGATTGCTTCTGTCCCGGTGGCTCGTCAATGGGTGCCTAAAAAATAGGCAAAGGGCTAATATGGCCCACGGCATGGGGACTGTCACGGCCCTATCCGTAGGTTCCCCACAGGGTTTTCCACTAACCTGTGGATGGAGCAGAAAAGCCATTGTTAACCGAGGGGTTACGTGTTGGGGTGTTGTGGATGGGGGGCGTTTTACAGGCCCTTTGCTCGCAGCCACCGAACGCCTTGCCCTGTGGCAGTTACCTGTGGAGGCGCGGTTGCGGTGTCTAGGGGAAATGGCCGACCGGGTAGGCAAAAAATGTCTTTTCTGCGGGCAGCTCTAGATAAGGGGCTCAGCATTGCCTGACTGCCGCTGGTTCACAAACTGTTCGATTTGTTGCTGGTCCCGGCTCAGGATGTTGAGAAACTGCATGCCGGCGATGGTGCCTTCACCCTCCGCCCGTGGCGCTGTCCAGATAACCTCGGTCAGGGTGCAGATCGGTTCGCTCGCCTCGTTCAGGGCGAGCATCAAAAGGCAGAGGTCGTTCTTTTGCACCGCTGTCCGGATCGGCATGCGAATGCCGCTTGCGCTCAGGTTGACCTGCCCGTGGGCAAAGGTTGGAGCGGTCAGGGCTGTAGCGGTGCTGGTCAGTTTAGAGATCTGCTGCCGCCATTGTCGATGAAAGGCTGGCAAGTTTCCTCTTTGGGCGCTATAGCGTAAGCCCACGCGGGTTTCGACCCGAAGTTGGGGGCGATGGCGGAAGATGCAGAGATCGTTGTTCATGCGTAAGCGGATTACTTTATCCGATGGCTGGCTGTGGAATGAAGCCGTCGATTTGAGCCAAAGACCATATCTCTCCGAAATAATTTCCAGGGGACGTCCTTGCGGGAAAGGACTTCCTTCCTTTGCGGGCCAGGTATGGGGGATGGCCACATCGAAATGATCGAGTTCACAACTGGCGAACAGACCGTTCATCGATTCGCGTCGGGCCGGCAGGTTGTCTTCGCGCAGGATGTTAACCTGAAGTCTCTGTCCTGGCGTAAAATAGCGACTATACATTTGCGTCAAGCACCCTTTCGTTACTGGGAAAATATATTGCAACCAAGGAAAGAGCAATTAGCGTTCCAGTATTCACTCAGAGAGGGGGGCAATCTTACCTGCCATGGCCATGCGGCCGCTGAGGTCGTCGATGAACTGTTTAGCCACGCGTCCAGAGCGGCAGCTCCGTTCCTTTGACCAGCTCAGAGCCGCCTGGTTGAGTTCTTTGCTGTCCATGATCAATCGTCGCTGTTGGGCCAGGTAATGGACGATCTCCAGATAGATCGGTTGGCTCATGGGAGTAAAGCCGAGACTGATGCCGAAACAGTCGGCCAAGGAAGGTTTTTCCGCCAGAGCCTCTTTGGGATGGATCTCTTGGTCGTCCAAGTTGTCGCTGAAAAGTTCAGTACGCAAATGGCAACGATTACTTGTTGCGTAGAGCAGGATGTTTTCGGAGGGCTCTTCAATTCCGCCATCGAGCAGTGCTTTGAGTTCCCGGTAGCCCGGGTCCTGTTCGCCAAATGAGAGGTCATCGCAAAATAGGAGGAAACGATAGGGTTGTTCTCTCAGCAGGCTTGTAATTTGCGGCAGTTGAAATAGGTCTTCCTTGTGGACCTCGATCAATCGCAATCCATCTTGAAAAAATGGGTTGAGCAATCCCTTGATGGCCGATGATTTGCCACTGCCCCTTTCGCCCCACAACAGAATGTTATTGGCCGGATAGTGCTGGACAAACTGGGCGGTGTTGCGTCGCAGTGTTTCGAGGATGCGGTCAATGCCGAAAAGGTCGTCATGGTCGACCATGTTGGGGTAGGCCACCTCAGCCAGGTAGCCATTTTCCTGGTGTTGAATCCAGCGAAAAGCGATGTAGTCGCGAAATATTGTCGGCTCAAGCTGGTATTCAACGAGCGAGCGCGTCAGGTGCTCCTCACCTAAATCAAGTATTCGGTCAAGGCGTTCGACAACGTAGTTCCAATCGATTTCCAGTGGCTCCATATCCATAATATAGCCTTTCCAGGGATTCCCTGTGTATTTGCGATGTTCTATGTAAAAGGATAGCAGACCCGGCTGCCACCTGCACAACTTGCGGGAGTTGGATTGCCAGAGAGTGCCTCCTGTGTTAGGATCGCTGCCCATTTAGGACCGAATGGGAAGTCCCTGTCGGTCTAAACAGGGTCTTTTAATTTTCTGGCGTCGTCGCCAATCGGATTCATGGCGAGTTTTTTTGCGCAGTCAGATAGAGGATTTAGAAGTGAAAAAGCAAGTAGAACAACTATTCGCAGCAACAGCACCTGGTTTGGAAGGAGTTTGTGCCGCAGAATTGACCGCGCTGGGTATGGCTGGAGTTAAGGCTGTTGCGGGCGGAGTTGAGTTTTGTGGTGCCTTGCGGGAGCTGTACCTGGCCAACCTTTGGTTGCGCACAGCCAGCCGAGTTGTGGTTCGGTTCAGTGAGTTGCGATGCCGAGATTTCCCAACCCTGTATCGCAAGGCTTTGCAGCTTCCCTGGGGGCGTTATGTCAAGCCCGGCACGCGCTTGCAGGTTCGTGCGACCTGCCGTCGTTCCCGGTTGCAACATACCGAGCGCATTGCTGAGACCCTGCAAAAAGCCATGACCCGGGCTCTGGGAGCAACAACTCCGGAGGAAAATGGGCCGACGCAGCTGTTGATTGTTTCTTTGGAAGATGACCTGTGTCGGTTGTCTTTCGACAGTTCTGGCGAGTTGCTTCACCGTCGCGGCTATCGACAGGATGTCGGTGCAGCACCCTTGCGTGAAACCCTGGCCGCTGGCATTCTGATGCTCCTTGGCTGGCAGGGGGATCAGCCACTTTTCGATCCGATGTGCGGTTCAGGCACCTTTCTCATTGAAGGGGCTCTGTTGGCTCTAAAACGGCCTCCCGGTGCAGGGCGAGAATTTGCTTTTATGGGGTGGCCGCACTACCGCCAGGGGCTTTGGAAGGCTCTGTTGCTGGAGGCCGCTAAGCAGGGCAGAGATGTCTGCCCAATATTGACGGGGGCCGACCGTGATGCAGACGTGCTGGATGCAGCCCGACGAAATGCCCAACGAGCCGGGGTGGCCGAATATCTGTCGTTACAGCCTCTCGAATTAAGTCAACAAACGTCTTCCCCGTCAGCACCTGGATTGGCTTTGTCCAACCCGCCCTACGGGGCTCGTCTTGGCCGAGGCGAATTAGACGACATCTATCGTGGGCTGGGCCGAGTTTATCGGCAGGTATTGCCCGGGTGGCAACGAGCCTTTTTGTGCCCCGAGCCGCGTCTTGCCAAAACGGTCGGCTTGCCTCTGGCTCAGACCGCTCACTTGCAGAATGGCGGAATTCGTGTTGGTCTGTTTGCAGTGAAATAAGTAGCGGAGCTATTTTTTCTTGATCTTTTGGCACTATTTGCCTAATATCCTCTGATGCCTTCACATGTTGAGGGCTCAAGTATATAGAAAAGTGAAAGCGAGGTGATTGTCTTTGGAAATCCAAGTGGTCGACAACAACGTCGAGAAAGCCATTCGGGTACTCAAGCGTAAGTTGCAACAGGAGGGGCTGTTTCGGGAAATGAAGCAGCGTAAGTTCTACGAAAAACCGAGCGTTAAGCGCAAGCGCAAAGAGAAAGAAGCCCAGCGCCGGCTACGTAAAAAAATGCGGCTTATGAAGAAGTTCTAAAGCCTCGCTGTCTAAGTGATAAACAAAAAAGAGGGCCGATCCTTAGGATCGACCCTCTTTTTTTATGCTATCTGGCTGGTTGCCGATCAGGCTGGCAGGGCAGGAAGTTCGATGCCGGCAACTTTCTGCAGCAGGCGTACCACTTGGCAGGTATAGCCAAATTCGTTGTCATACCAGACGTACAGAACGCAGCGGTCGCCGTTGACGATGGTTGCCAGTGAATCGAATATGCTGGCATGGCGAGAGCCGATGAAGTCACTGGAAACCAGCTCAGGCGAGTTGGCGAAGGCGACTTGGTTCTGCAGTGACGAATGAAGGGCCAGGTCGAGTATGTAGTCGTTTAACTCGTCGACACTGGTTTCCTTTTTAAGGCTCAGGTTGAGAACGGCCAGAGAAACGTTGGCCACCGGCACACGGATAGCGTTGCCTGTCAGTTTGCCTGCTAGCTCGGGCAGGGCTTTAGCAGATGCTTTGGCGGCACCGGTTTCGGTGATAACCATATTTAGGGCGGCGGCCCGTCCGCGTCGCTCTTTCTTGTGGTAATTATCGATCAGATTCTGGTCGTTGGTATAGGAGTGGCAGGTTTCTAAGTGACCGTTGTTGATGCCGAACCGATCGTTGATGGCTTTGAGTACGGGTACTACGGCGTTGGTGGTGCAGCTAGCTGCAGAGAATATAGTCTCCTTGGCGTCAACCTGGTTGTCGTTGATGCCGAATACGATGTTCGGGATATCGTCTTTGCCGGGGGCGGTAAGAATGACTTTTGAGACCCCTTTGGCTTGAAGATGCTTGCCTAGACCTTCCCGGTCGCGCCACAGGCCGGTGTTGTCGATGACGATGGCGTCATTGATACCGTAGGCCGTGTAGTCGACGCTTTCTGGGGCGTTGGCGTAGATCAGGCGGATCATGTTGCCGTTGACGATAAGGGCGTTTTCTTCTTCATCAAAGTCAATCACGCCATTAAAGGGACCGTGGACCGAGTCGCGTTCCAGCAGACTGGCGCGTTTCATTAGATCCTCGTCGGTGCCCTTGCGCACTACAATGGCTCGCAAGCGCAGTTTGTCTCCACTGCCGGTCTTTTCTACCAGCACCCGGGCCAGTAGGCGGCCGATCCGGCCGAATCCATATAGGACCACGTCCCGCGGTTCGCTGAGCAGGGAGCCGCGGCCGTTGTTAACATCGGCCAGTTCCTGAGCTACAAACTCATCGATTGATTGTTGGCCCTGCTGGGAGCGGTACTTGACCGTCAGTTTGCCGATGTCGATTCGTGAGGGAGACAGGTCGAGTTTGCTGATGGCTTGCAGGACCGGAAAGGTGTCGAGAATCGACAACTTGCTGCCAAGGACTTGTTGGGCAAAGCCGTGAGCATTAAGGATGTCAATCACCGTTTTGTTGACCAGCGATTGGCCGTAGACGTTGGTGTTGACTCCGCGGCTACGATAGAGCTGGCCAATCAGGGGCAGCATCGTCTGGGCGGCTTCGTCCTGCCCCATCCAGTCGTTGAGGTATTTTTGGTACTTGTCCTTGCTCATGGTTACTCCCTTTCGGTTTCTGTTTTATCGACCGTTAGTGACCTTTTCGGGCGGCCAAACGGCCCATATTGTATACGAGTAGTGCTTAACATTCAACTCAAATCGCTCGGTTGTGGCATGACTTTTGGCTGGACTTAATTGGTTAATCTGTTATTAATTATTCCATGCTGGGCCGGTAATCGGTTACGACCTTTTTGTGCTCAATGGTGCCAGCATAGCGGCCAGTGAGGGATGATGCAATTGAGACGCTGAGGTAGCGTTGCATTACTATAGCGGAGGTACAAAGATGAGCAAGCGCATATATTATCAGGAGCTGGGGGTAGCCAATACCCGGGAGATGTTTCTGAAAGCTGTTAACGGTGGCTATGCCATTCCGGCTTACAATTTCAATAATCTCGAGCAGCTTCAGGCTATCGTCACCGCTTGTGTGGAGACGGACTCACCGGTTATCGTGCAGGTCAGTAAGGGGGCTCGCAACTACGCCAACGAAATCATGCTGCGCTACATGGCTATGGGGGCGGTGAAAATGGCCCGAGCAATGGGTTCCAAGATTCCCATTGCTCTGCACCTCGACCACGGTGATTCTTTTGAGCTGTGCCAGGCTTGTATCGAGTCGGGTTTTTCGTCGGTGATGATCGACGGGTCCCATCTTGCGTACGATGACAATGTGGCCTTGACCCGCAAGGTGGTTGAGTACGCCCATGAGCACGACGTGACCGTCGAGGGCGAGCTCGGAGTGCTGGCAGGTATTGAGGACGAAGTTCAATCTGATCATTCCACCTATACTAAACCGGAGGAGGTCGAGGATTTTGTCTCTCGCACCGGGGTCGATTCTCTGGCCATCTCTATTGGCACCAGTCACGGCGCCTTTAAGTTCAAGGTTGGTCCCGGCGAAGAACCGCCGCCGCTGCGTTTTGATATTCTGCATGAAATCGAACAACGCATCCCTGGTTTTCCCATTGTGTTGCACGGTTCATCGAGCGTGGTACCCGAATACATCGAGCTGATCAACCAGTACGGTGGCAGATTGGACGGCGCGGTCGGCGTCTCCGAGGAGCAGCTGCGTCAGGCCGCGGCCAGTTCGGTGTGCAAGATCAATATCGACTCCGACGGCCGGCTGGCGATGACCGCCAAGGTCCGCGAATATCTGGCCCAGAATCCGGCCGAGTTTGATCCTAGAAAATATCTCAGAGCCGCCCGCAGCGAGTTGGTGCGGCTTATCAAGCATAAAAATGAAACAGTGCTCGGCAGCGCCGGACAGGCCTGAAACCCGTAGCTGAATTAAAAGAAAATAGCTGCAATATTTACGGCAGGTCGCTCTTGGAGTGGCCTGCCGTTTTGTTTTGAAAGTATGAAAGGTTGCTAAAGTGGCTATCCTTGACAGGGCAATGGCCTGGGTTTATGCTCTAGGTGTAAAAAGCATCTAAGCTGTTTGTTCGGACTGCGCTTGTGTGGTCCGACAAAAACCCCGCCATCGCAGGATGGTCGAAAGGAGGAACAAATGCCTAGAGGTGACAGAACGGGACCCTTGGGCCAGGGCGAGTTGGCCGGCCGACAGTTGGGCTATTGCGCCGGATACGACGTTCCCGGCTATGCGCAGGATGGATTCTACGGGTGTAGTCATGGTCGTGGTCTTGCCCGGGGTGGTCAGGGCAGGGTATTTCGCCGTGGTGTTAGGCGCGGTGGTGGGCCACAGGAGCCTGCAATGGGGCCACCGGCCAACGAAGCCGTGCAACTCAAGGGTCGGATTGGCCAGTTGGAAAGAACGCTGGGGGCTCTAAAGCAGCGCCTCGAGACCCTGAGTGGCGAAGCGGAAGATTGAACTGATTTCTTGCCGAGAATAAAGCGGACCAGGCTATTGCCCGGTCCGCTTTTTTTAGTTCTGGCCCGATCCCTGCAATTTCTAAGGTTATGTTGGTCGTATCCGAGGTAACGGTGAGCGCCGATTCAATGGCGCGAATGCGTCAGGCAAGGGAGAATATGAACATGGCAAGCAAACAATCAGAGCCAACCGATATGACGGTGGCTGAAGTAGCGAAAGCCCTGGGGACTACGCCTGTCAACGTGCTGCTCTTTATCAAACGTGGTCTGTTGGAAGGTCTGGAGAGCGAAGATGGCTGGGTGGTCGCCTCAAAAAGTTTCGCTGCGTTTCGCGCAAGCGAAGCCGGGCATGTCGGTCGCGCCAGCTGTCGGTCGGCTTGCAGCAAGGCTGGAGGTTGCGGCAGTTGTGAATAGGAATGCCTAAAATGCAGGCAGAAAAACAAGGAGGCCGCCGTGGGCGTAACTATAAAACCATCCGATTTGCAGTTTAAATATCGCCGCAAAAAAGAGGTTCGGGATGAACCAAAATTTCAAGGGAAGCCAGATTCCCATCCCTTTGACAGTGATGATCTCTACGAGGTGATCCCCATGTTCGAGGCGGTGATGGATGAGCTAAGAGTCGACGACGGGGAGCTGCTGAATGAGTTGGAGGAGATAGTCAACAGTATTCC
>JAIOSZ010000303.1 GCA_021107335.1 Desulfuromonadaceae bacterium
TGTTGCTGCAAGGCTTCGGCCCGCTGAGCTTTGTGGGCGTAGCCGAGCCAGGCTGAAGCACCGGCTAGGAGCAGCGTCAGGGTCAGAATTGCCCCGGCCACCACCAGCTTTTTCTTTAACGCCGCCCATCCACCCTTCAGAGCAAAGACGCCGCGGCGAAAGTTACCGCCGTCCTCACGATCGGAGCGCAGGGCGCGCCAGGCCAGAGTCACTGCCGGCAGAAACTCGGCGGACACCGGCTGTCCTTCCAACGTCCACTCAGGGATTTCCGCTTGCTGACCCTGCTGGCGTAAGGCTTCTAAAAGGGACTGGTCTACCTGGGGGCCAAGCAAATACAGGGGCAGTCCGCTCAGCCGGTGTTGGGCCTGCAACATGCGGCTCTGCTGCAGGAGCCAGGCGAGTCGCTCAGGACCGGATGGGACTTGTAAAAAGAGCCTGTAATCGGCGGTGTGGCCCTGTTGCAACAGAGCGATGACGGTTTCCTCTTCGCGTAGCAGGACCACCATGGCAGATTCGCAACGCTCGGTCAGGGCCTGTGGCATGGCGAAGGGCGCTAGATCAAGGAGCTGCAGGGGGATTTGCTCGGCGTCAAAGGGTTCCAGAAAGTCACCTATCGCCTCTTTTGGCACGGCGCTGGCCGCCACCCGGCAGCCTTCCTCCTCCGGAGTCCGGGAGTGGGTGACAATGATGCAGTCTTGATCGGCGACGGGCAACTGGGCGGTCAGGGCAAGATGCAGGGCTTCTTCGACTTTTTTGGGGTCGGCAAAAGGATAGTGCAGCCAGCGGGAAAAACCGGCCGAGGCCGGCAGAGCCGCAGCCAGGCGGTCGCCGTAGATGCGGGTGTCCCCGGTTAATTCGCGCAGAGCCTGGCGCAACTCCGTTGGGTTGGCCCAGGGGCGTTTGTCGGTGGCGAGGAGTTGCGGGCCGTTCGTGTCGTAACCGGCAATGGCCAGCCGTACCCAACCCCGGTCGATGTCGATGCCGATAAATCGTTTATCCATAAGCGGTCAATCCACCTTAAAATAGAGGATTTGGTTCCCGTCTTTTTTAATGTCAGCCTTCAGGGTGCTGTTACCGCTACCGGTTTCAGCCCGGGCCGATACGCGATAGCTGGAACTGTTGACCTTTATGTAGCGGAAGATGAATCCGTAGCTTTGTTCCAGTTCCGGAAGTTCTTTGAGTTGACGAATAGCTGTTAACGGAGTCTGTTGGCGAGCGCTGATGATAGCGTCCGCCGCTTCCGACTCCATTTCGTAGGCCAGAGCCAGCAGCAGTTCGCGGCTGGCAGTATTAACATTAACCAGTCGATCACCCCAGATGGTGACATGGGGAGCGAGCTGCTTGAACAAATCCGCTGAAAAGCCTCGGACTCGCAGTAGCTCCGGCAGTTCGTCAAAGGTACTGTTCTTGATCGGGTAAGGGCTGGCGAGTCCCTGGTAATAGTCCTTTTCGGCTCCTGAGTCTTCGGGGTCATCGTCCGGGTCGAGCCAGTCGATCAGGGCAGCGGTCAGCTCGGCCCCTTCGTTGATCTCCAGTCTCTCAAACAGCCGCAGCAGACGTTCCTTGATCACCACATCGGTGTTGCCCTGACTAGTGACCAGCCGGTTCAGGTTGAGCCGGCCGTCGTGGTCCTTGATGCTGATGGAAACCACCCCATCTCCCAACGGATAGTCGCTGATGGCTTGGGCCCAAGTCTCATCCCGGCTGTCGTGGTCGTTATTGTCTTCCTGCAGCAGCATGCGGCCGAAGCGAACGCCGCCCTTAGCCAGATAGTAGGCTTTGGTTCGATCGCGAAAACTTTCCGCAAGGCGCAAGTCGACCAGAGTCGAGAAAGCGAAATCGCTGAGCAGGGCGGTGAGCAAGGTCACCACCACCAGTACCAGCAAAAGAACGGTTCCCTGTTCCTGCCGCAGACGATTCATAGGCTTTTCTGCAGGGGCGCCAGTTCAATGGCGGTCAGAAAGGGTAGTAACCCATCGGCCCCTTTGACCGTCAGGGTCAGCTCCACCAGATCGGGCAGGCCTCCCTGCTCAGTGCTGCGCCAATCCGGTTGCCAGTCCCCTCCGCTACGAAATCTCAACTGCAGGTTATTAATGCCGGCCGCCAATCTCTGTTCTGGCCCTTCGCTGGGCAGCTGGCTGTTAAGAGGATATTCGTCCCGCAGTAGGACTTTTTCACCTTCCCCATCGTCGGCTAACCGGTATCGAACCACAACGATGCCGCTGCCGCCGGAAGCGGGAGTGGCGGCCGTGGTCGCCAGTTGTAGAAAAGGGGCCCCGCTCTCATCCAGGCCACCGGCAAAGAGGCTTCCCGCGGATGTTGGGCTGTAATAGGCGCCCCGTAATTCTCTTGCCAACCGTTCGTTAATCACTCGAGCCAGGTGAAACCCTTCACCGTCGGAGCTGAGGCGGTCGCGGGTGCGGCTGACCGAGGTGACGATACCGTAGGTTGTGGTCAGCAGCAGGGCGCTGACCGTTACCGCAACGAGCATCTCTATGAGGGTAAAGCCTTTGTCGGTCATGGCTTTCTCTTATCGCAGCATAAAGGACGTCAGATCGACCGCCTCATTGTTTTGTTCATTGCCCCAGGCAACTACAACCTTTACCTCCATAATCGAAGGTAAGGGTGTTTCGGCGACGGTAAAGTACCAACGGTACTCTTCAAAGGGGGCCGCGAAGGATTCGCTAGCAATCTCTTCGGGTAGGCCGGAGGTTTCAAATTCGGCCATTTTGTATTGGGCCAGCATCGTCGCGCGAGTAGTTTTCTGTAGCCGGTCATGGACCTCGATGGAGCGGTTTCCCAGAGACAGAAGCGCCATCAGCGCCGTGGCCACAATGACCAAAGCGATCATCACTTCGAGCAGGGTAAACCCCGTTGTGGCAGCGCTGTGTCGAGGCAGTTTCATGGTTTTATCAAAACTCCCGGTAGCCATCGTAGGTTTCGCTGATCCCGGTGAGGGGCATCAGGCGTACGGTCAACTGGGCTTCGTCGCCGGCTTCAAGATGAATGACCGTCTCTTCCAACCAACCGGCCGGTAAAATGCGCGTCGTGACCGTCTGACTGCTGAATTTGCCTCGCCCGATAATGGCAATATCCTTGATTCGGGCCTGTCCGGCCGGTGACCGTTCCCTGCCGGGGCCAGTTAGGGTGATCAGTTCGCCATCGGATTCCAGACGCTGGACGAAAAATACCTGGCGCTGTAGATCAAAAATCAACTGGTGCTCCAGCCCGGTAAGGGCGGCCTCGTTATAACACCAGCGAGTCATGCCGCTGATGCGGCGGCCTGTCGACCGTAGCTCTCTGGCCCCTCCGCCGCTGAGCAGGGGGATGGTCAGGCTGGCGAACAGGGCGATGAGCAGGGTGACCACCGCCAGTTCGATCAGGGTGAACCCGGATTGGTTATTCCAGTTCCCAGCTGCGCACATCGGCATCGTTTCCTTCACCACCCGGTTCGCCATCGGCGCCGTAGGAGATAATATCGTACTGATCATGCACGCCGGGGGACAGATAAACATAGGGGCTGCCCCAGGGGTCCACGGGGGTCTTCTTCAGGTAGGCGTTTTCCGGATAGCGGCTCGGAATGCGCCCGGTCTGCGGTTTGACCACCAGGGCCTGCAGACCCTGCTCGGTGGCGGGGTAAAAGCCGTTATCGAGTTTAAACAGGCCAAGGGACTCTTCAATGCCTTTAATGTCCACGGTAGCCTTGGTGCGCCGGGCTTGCTCCGGACGTTCGAGGATGCGAGGGACCACAATCGCGGCGAGAATGCCGAGAATGGTGACCACTACCAGGATCTCGATGAGGGTGAACCCCCGTTGGTTTTTGTCGATAGGTCTATTCATGAATAAACTCCTGTCCTGATTTTAATTATACCCTGAAATCTTGAGCCTGTGGTCTATCCCATGCCCTGACTGGCTTGAAAGATGGGTAGCAGGATGGCCAAAACCACGACCCCGACTACGCCGCCCATGACCAGAATCATCAGGGGCTCAAGCAGCGGCAGCAGGGCGGCGATGGATAGCTCCACCTGCTGTTCGTAACTCTGTGCCGCCCGCAATAACATATTCTCTAGCTGGCCACTCTTTTCACCGGCCGCCGCCATTTGTACCAGCAGACGGGGAAATACCCCGCTACGCTGCAGGGGGGCGGCCAGGCCTTCCCCTTCGCGAATACTGACTGCGGTATCGGCCAGTGCCTGGCGCAGGATTTTGTTGCTGATCAGACCCCGAGAGATATCGAGGGCGGTTAGCAGGGGAACGCCGCTTTGCAACAGGGTGGCC
>JAIOSZ010000249.1 GCA_021107335.1 Desulfuromonadaceae bacterium
GAAGTCGAAGTAGTAACCGCGGTTGGGGGTGGTGCGGGCCTTGTCGAGCGCCTTAGGGCTGACGGCGAAGACCGCCAGACCCGGGGGCAGGCCAAAGTCCTTTTGCACGCCAGCCAGGCCGACGTCGATACCCAGAGCGGTAACATCGTTGGGCACGACGGTCATTGAGGAGACGCTGTCGACGATGAAGGAGACCTCGGGGTATTTGCGCATTACCTCGGCGATCTCTTCGAGGGGCGACATGACGCCGGTGCTGGTCTCATTGTGAACCATAGTCATGGCATCGTATTTACCGGTAGCCAGAGCCTCGTCCACCATTGCTGCGGTGATCGGCTGACCCCAGTCGGCGCTGAACAGGTCGGCCTGCAAGCCACAGCGTTCGGTGACATTGTGCCATTTGCTGCTGAAGGCACCATTGGCAAAACAGGCGCAGCGCTTCTGTACCAGGTTGCGTACAGCAGCTTCCATAACGCCGAAGGCGCTGGACGTGGAGAGAAACACCGGTCCGGGGGCATTGAGAAGCTGCTTGAGGCCGGTAGTGACCTCTGCATGCAGTTCTGCGTATTCCTTCATGCGGTGGCCGATCATGGGGGCGGTCATGGCCTCCATGACATCCTGGCTGATTTGAACTGGTCCGGGGATGTAGAGTTTTTTGCTCATGGCAATCTGCTCCTTCTTTTTAAATAGAAAAACGCCTGGTCCCTATATATTTATACTATAGGTGCCCAGGCGTACGGCTGTCGTGGTCTGTAGATCTGCTCCCCGGTGGTAACCCACCTCAGCGCCAGTTGCAGAAGACCGTCCAATTGTGTTTGTTAAACGGGTAAGTATCATATCCCTTTGCGGGCTGTCAAGATAATCTCCGTGCCTTTTAAAGTTGAAAGATCGATAAAGAAATCGGGAGAAAACCCTTGACAATAAAAGTCTGCTGCTTATATTTAGCTCTGTTGTTAGCACTCCCGTCATTTGAGTGCTAACGTGCGTTGCAGGCAGAGGCTTGGTTGGTAACTGAGCTTTTTTTATTTTGGCTCGTACACGTGCGCGGGTAAGTCCCGCCGCCACTTTTAGTGACATTATTGAATTAGTGAAAGGAGTTTGACATGAACATCAGACCGTTGCGGGATCGTATCATCGTCGAAAGAGTAGAAGAGGAAACCACGACCGCCGGAGGCATCATCATCCCTGATTCCGCCAAGGAAAAGCCCCAACAGGGCATTATCAAGGCAGTTGGCAAGGGCAAAGTGACCGAAGACGGCACTCTGCTGCCTATGGATGTGAAGGTTGGCGACCGGATTCTGTTCGGCAAGTACGCCGGCAGCGAGGTCAAGATCGACGGTATCGAATACCAGATCATGCGCGAAGAAGATATCCTCGGCGTGCTCGAATAAAACGGTCTCACTCATCTATATTGATCCAAAGGAGGATACAAAGATATGTCCGCTAAAGAAATCAAATTCGGGCAAGACGCCCGCAGTCACATTCTCTCCGGTGTTAATCAATTAGCCAACGCCGTTAAGGTGACCCTCGGTCCTAAAGGCCGTAACGTCGTCATCGATAAATCTTTCGGCGCGCCCCTGATCACCAAGGACGGCGTGACCGTCGCCAAGGAAATCGAACTGGAAGACAAGTTCGAAAACATGGGCGCTCAGCTGGTTAAAGAGGTGGCTTCCAAGACCTCCGATGTGGCCGGTGACGGCACCACCACTGCTACCGTGCTGGCTCAGGCGATTTATCGCGAAGGCGTCAAGCTGGTTTCCGCCGGCCACAACCCGATGGAAATTAAGCGCGGCATCGAAAAAGCTGTTGAAGTGGCCGTGTCGAATCTGCAAGCGTTGTCTAAGCCGATCAAGGATCACAAAGAAATCGCCCAGGTCGGTACCATTTCCGCCAACAGCGACATCACTATCGGCACCATCATCGCCGAGGCCATGGAAAAGGTCGGCAAGGAAGGCGTTATTACTGTCGAGGAAGCCAAGGCTATGGAAACCTCGCTGGAAACTGTGGAAGGCATGCAGTTCGACCGCGGTTACCTTTCTCCTTACTTCGTAACCGATCCTGATCGTATGGAAGCGGTTATGGAAGATGCTCTGATCTTGATTCACGACAAAAAGATCAGCAACATGCGCGACATGGTCGGCGTCCTCGAAGCAGTGGCCAAGCAGGGTCGTCCTCTGCTGATCATCGCCGAAGACATCGAAGGCGAAGCTCTGGCTACTCTGGTAGTCAACAAGCTGCGTGGTACCCTCAACGTCTCCGCCGTCAAGGCTCCTGGCTTCGGTGATCGTCGCAAGGCCATGCTCGAAGACATTGCTATTCTGACTGGTGGTACCGTGATCGCTGAAGAAGTCGGCTTGAAGCTCGAAGCGGCTACCCTTGAGCAGCTCGGCCATGCCAAGCGCATCGTCATCGACAAGGAAAACACCACCATCATCGATGGTGCCGGCATTGAAGCTGACATCAACGGTCGCGTGGCTCAGATTCGCGCCCAGATCGAAGAGTCCACCAGCGACTACGATAAGGAAAAGCTGCAAGAGCGCCTTGCCAAGCTGGTCGGCGGTGTTGCCGTGGTTAAGGTTGGCGCTGCCACCGAAACCGAAATGAAAGAGAAGAAGGCCCGCGTCGAAGACGCTCTGCACGCGACCCGCGCTGCTGTTGAAGAAGGTATCGTGCCTGGAGGCGGTGTGGCCCTGATTCGTTGCATCGCGGCTCTGAACGACTTGGAGCTGGCAGGCGAGCAGAAATTCGGTGTAGACATCGTGCGTCGCGCTCTCGAAGAGCCTCTGCGCCAGATCTCAGAAAACGCTGGCATGGAAGGTTCCATCGTTGTCAACGAAGTGTCTGGTAAAACAGGCTCCTACGGTTTCAACGCGACAAACGAAGAGTACTGCGACATGATCGAGGCCGGCATCATTGACCCGACCAAGGTGGTTCGCAGCGCTCTGCAGAACGCTTCTTCGGTAGCCGGCTTGATGCTGACCACCGAAGCCTGCATCGCTGAAACGGCCAAGGCTGATGATGCCATGGGCGGCATGCCTGGTGGTATGCCCGGCGGCATGGGCGGCATGGGTGGCATGGGCGGCATGATGTAAGCTCTGCTACACAGCTCGTCTGGAAAACCAAAGCCCTCCGGCGCTCAGCCGGAGGGCTTTTTTAGTTGTAACTTACCTTGTCTCCCTTTTCTGTTGCCGGTGTCTCTCGCTTCTAGCCACTGTTTGTTGCTGCCGGTGGCTCGGCCATAACCTCAGCCAGAAGCTGAGCCAGGGTTTCAATGCGAAAGGGCTTGCTGATGGCGCCGGAAAAGCCGTATTCGCGAAAGTGGCTCATGATCGGGTCTCCAGAATAGCCGCTGGAGGCAATTGCCTTAGCCTGAGGATCGATT
>JAIOSZ010000124.1 GCA_021107335.1 Desulfuromonadaceae bacterium
CGAAATCGCCTCGACCGAGCCGTCACAAAAAGAAGAACGGCTTTTGGCCTGGCTCATGGAGCATGATGAGATCTACCGGAACCACATTCAGTTGCCGCCGGACATCCGTGCTCGCGAACGGTATTTTCTCGGCAATACGCTGCGGGGAATGATCGAGTACGTGGATGGACTCTCGAAAGAGGACCAGCGAAAATTTTTAGCTGCAGAACTTATCGGCTAACAGCTAGGGGAACGGGGCTCGGCATTTTACTCTGCGCAATGGGTAGACGCGCTGCCTTTTTCCTTCCCCTCTAGGAGCCTGTCGGACTTAACGGGCCGAAACGAAAAACAGGCTGTTCGAGGCCAGATTTTGGCAAATTCGTGAGCGAATAGCAGCGCTATTTGGCGAAAATATGGTCCGATCAGTCGATTTTGCAGTCGGTTCATGGAAAGTCCGACAGTCTCCTACGTTTGTGAGTTGAGTTTCTCGGTCGATTAGCCTATATTCAGCAAACTATTCTACCTTGTAAGGGGTATATTTCTGTTGGCGGCCGGCATTAGCAGCCGGTGCAGGGTGTTTGGGTGTTAGCATGGAACGATCGTGCGCAAACCGATTGAAAAGGAGATAGTTCATGGAAGAAGAAAAGGGTGTGACGGTTGGCCAGGAATCCAAAAACATGGCCCTGCTTATCTGGATCGGCACCATATTTTTCGGCTTTATCCCTGGCCTGGTGTTTTACTTGGTTAAAAAAGACGACCCTTATGTCGTAAGTCAGGCGAAAGAGGCGCTGAACTGGTCGATTACCGTGCTCATCGGTTATGTTGCGGGCTTGATTCTGACCATGATCTTGATCGGTGTTCTGGTGCTGCTCGCCTTGGGGATCTGCCATCTGATCTTCTGCATCATGGGAGCGGTGGCCTGTTCCAACGGCAAGGACTTCAAGGTCCCCTATACGTTGCGGCTCGTCAAATAAAGCGCAGCGGCATCGGTTGGCCAGTTTGCTGGCCAGGCGATACCATTTGATTAGAAAGAAGAGGCGACGGATCGCCCGGCAGTTGCCGGAGACCGTCGCCTCTTCTTGTTTATGGGGTGTTCAGTCGCAGACCTGTTTCTGCTAGTTCTGTCAAAAGGCTAAGGTGCCTCTGGAAATCCTGCGTTGCATCAAACCCTTTCGAAAGCCCAAGAAGAAAATACATCTATTTTCATTTAGTTTGTGTTTTTGCTAGATTGTTTTTTCTAAAAGGTAAAAACAGGGTGCTTTATGACGCATAGCTTAGGGGCCTGAATCGGGTTATCCGGGCTCTGGGGGAATTGATATTGGGTCGAAAAAGCCGCTTTTTCCATAAAGGCGGTTTTTTTTGTGAGAGGGATTGTTCTTTTACTTTTTTGTCATTATAAGGCGGCATCTACTGATGTGCCTCAAGCGAATACGCGTCTCATTCATAGACGGGTAGTGATCGGGCGGATGGAAAGAGGAGAAAATTGTGGTTGAGAAACGGTATCGCATTGTCTTTAAGGGAGAACTCGCCTACGGATTCCAACTGAAGGAGATCCGCGCCAATATCAAGGAGCTTTGCAAGTATAACGATGCCACCCTCGACAAGTTCTTTTCTGAGCATCCCGTTACACTGAAAGATAATCTGTCTCATGATTTGGCCAATAAGTATAAGAAGGCCCTCGATCAAACCGGTGCCGTCTGCATGATGGAAGAAATGCCGGCTACCGAAACTAAATCGGTTTCGGCGGCAAAAGTCGATACCGTGAAATGCCCGAACTGCGGGACCGAGCAAGACAAGGGCTTAACCTGCGTTCACTGCGGAATTGCCTTTGCCGGGTATCGTAAGACTCAGGAGAGGCAAGCCGCGGCGGAAAATACATCCCCTGCCGCCCCTTCGCCAAGGAGCCCCGAACCTCTGCCCGATGCCAGCTTGATGACACGCGTGGCTGCTTACTTCGCCAAACATCCGGAACAAGCCTTCATTCTCAAGGCGTTCCTGGTTATCGCCGGCATCATCTTCATCAGCAAGTATTTGACCGGTTTACTGGGCCTGCTTTTCCTTCTTTTCCCTGTTCTTTTTCTCATCTATGTCCGCTTTGAGGCCACGTCAACCGATCGGTCCCCAACCGAGGTGCTGGCTCAGCATATTACCTTTATGCCGATCATGTATGCAGAGGGTGAACGGAAGAAAGAAGGGGTGGCTTGGGTAACCTACAGTATCATTGCCGTCAACGTTCTGATCTTTTACGGTTTCGAGCTTAACGTTGATGCTGACATTATCTTCAATCACTTGATCTTTATCCCCCGTGAACCGAATATCTTAAATGTGCCTTGTAGCCTTATCACCTCAATTTTTCTACATAATGACAGCGGTCACCTGTGGGGCAACATGCTGTTTCTCTGGGCCATTGGAACCGTCCTCGAAAAGCGCATCGGTTGGCAAAAGTTCCTGGCCTTTTATTTCATCGCCGGCATTGCTGCCAACCTCCTGGCGGCATTGGTAACCTTCGTATTTTTCGGCACAGCTACCCATGGATTAGGGGCGTCAGGTGCTATTGCCGGGGCCATGGGGTTGTTCGCGATACGTTGCTACTTCAAAAGCATGGTATTTCCGCTGCCCATTCTGGGGATATTTTCCCTGATCCTTCCGGTGTCCCTCAAGGTGCGACTCAACTCGCTGGTCATCATCGGTCTTTTCTTTCTGGCGGATCTGTCTGGCGGCATCGGCCAGTTGACCGGGGCGCAAACATCCAACATCGGCCATTGGGCGCATATCGGCGGAATGATCTGTGGCATTATTCTTGGCACGATGTTCAAACTGAGCGAAGGGGCCGTCGAAGAGCGGCATCAGGAGATAGGCAGCCAGGCACTGAGCAAGGGGGGCGATCTGTTTCAGGCGGAAGAGTCTCTCAGGCTGGAACTGCAGAAAAATCCGCAGAATGTCGAGACCATGATCCTGCTCGCCCGCCTATTATTCAAATTTCGGCCGACCAAAGAAGGAGAAAGCCTCTTCAGCAAGGGGATGGATCTGTTGAGCAAAACCCGACCGAAGGAGGCCGCGGAAAACTTCAAAGAATATTATGGGATCTATTTCAAGGGAACCGACCCAGAAACCATGTGGAGGCTCGCCTCATGTTATCGCCAGCAACATGATCACGAGTGGACCACCCGCTGCCTGGAACTATTGGCCGACGATTCGGCAACGCCGCCCGCCATCCGGGAAAAAGCCATGTTCCAGTGCGCCCGCCAGATGGAATTTATCGGAAACATGGATGCCGCCCTTCACTACTACCGGCAGTTCGTCGACCTATTTCCCGAATCGCCGTTGCAGGCCAAGGCACTGGCTCGGCTCAATCCGGGTTAGTTTTCATCCGGAAACGGCCCTTTTCCCCAATCTCTGCGTCAATC
>JAIOSZ010000018.1 GCA_021107335.1 Desulfuromonadaceae bacterium
AGCGAGGTGCCAAGCGGGCTCTGGCGCTGCCGGTTAGCGCACCTTTTCATTGTAGTCTGATGATACCCGCTGCCGAGCAGCTGTCTAAGGTGCTTGACAGCGTAACCCTGGGTGCCTTGACAATTCCTGTGGTAAGCAATGTGGAAGCTCAGGCCTTTAGCGACGCTCAGCGAGTCAAAGAGCTTTTGGTGACACAGGTTTCAGCTCCTGTGCGCTGGGAAGAGTCGGTACAGAATATGGCGGCTCTTGGGGTTGATCAATTCGTTGAAATCGGACCCGGCAAGGTGCTGAGTGGTCTGGTTAAGCGCATCGCCCGGGGCCTCGCCTTGCACAATGTGCAAGATGCTGCAGGTCTCAAGGGCCTGTAACTTTAATGGGGGATAAGCGCATGTTTCAAGATAAAGTAGCTATCATTACCGGGTCATCGCGCGGCATTGGGCGTGCCATTGCTTTGCATCTGGCCTCCCAAGGCACTATTATTGTAGCATCGGCGCGCAACATTGCCGCTCTTGATTCTTTGGTCTCCGACATTGAGGGGCTGGGTGGTAAGGCCCTTGCGGTACCCGGTGATGTGGGGCTTAGCAAAGACGTTGAAGCGCTCTTCGCCGCGGCTAAGGAAACCTTTGGCCGTGTCGATATTCTGGTTAACAATGCCGGCATCACCCGCGACGGTCTGTTGATGCGGATGAAAGATGAAGACTGGGATGCGGTGCTAGATACCAATCTTAAAGGTGCGTTTTACTGCTGTCGTGCCGCGGCAAAAATCATGAGCAAGCAGCGTAGCGGTCGTATTATCAATATTTCCTCGGTAGTGGGTGAGATGGGTAATGCTGGTCAGGCTAACTACGCTGCCAGTAAGGCCGGCCTTATCGGGTTGACCAAATCCATTGCCCGGGAACTGGCCCGTCGTAATGTTACGGCCAATGCAATCGCTCCCGGTTTTATCGTTACCGACATGACCGATACCCTATCGGATCAGGTCAAGGAGGGTCTGCAGGGTCAGATCCCTTTAGGTCGTCTTGGAGAAACGCACGATATCGCCCATGCCGTAGCTTTTTTGGCTTCTGAGCAGGCCGGATATATCACCGGTCAAGTGCTCGGCGTCAATGGCGGCATGTATATGTAGTTCGCTAGTCCATTCGCTAACGGATGGTCCGTACATCAACAAGGAGGTGAAGCAAATGGCTTCTATTGAAGAAAAGGTCAAGCAGATTGTAGCAGAGCAGCTTGGAGTTGAAGAAGATCAGGTTACCGGGGAAGCAGCTTTCATGGACG
Source organism: Desulfuromonadaceae bacterium (assembly GCA_021107335.1). Lineage (GTDB taxonomy): Bacteria > Desulfobacterota > Desulfuromonadia > Desulfuromonadales > Syntrophotaleaceae > Syntrophotalea_A. Next base: position 1,276 of record JAIOSZ010000018.1, read on the forward strand.
ACCTCGGCGCCGACTCCCTCGACACCGTGGAGCTGGTCATGGCTTTGGAAGAGGAATTCGATATCGAAATTTCCGACGAAGATGCCGAGAAGATCGCTACCGTTCAGGATGCAATTAGCTATATTACGAATAATTCCTGATCAGATCTAGACTGTTGGAAAAAAGGAGGAAACAAGTTGTTTCCTCCCTTTTTTAAATGGCAAGTTTTAGCCGGCACTGCGTAACTATGCAACGTCGGCTATTAAAGTAAAGCCGGCAATAGCACATCCCCCCAAAGGGGTTGGTGCAAAGGAGGCGTTTTAATATGCGAAGAGTCGTTGTAACCGGACTCGGTGTGGTTTCCGCTTTGGGCACTGGGGTGGAAAAAAACTGGGATGCGCTGATGGCCGGGCGCTGCGGTATCGATCTCATCACCCGATTTGATGCCTCTGAGTTTCCGACTCAGATTGCCGGCGAAGTTAAGGATTTTAACGCCGAAGACTATATGCCGAAAAAAGAGATCAAGAAGATGGATCTCTTTATTCAGTACGCCCTGGCTGCGGCTGAAGAAGCTATGCAGGATTCCGGTCTGCAGGTGACCGAGGAAAATGCTGAGCGGGTCGGTGTTCTGGTAGGGGCCGGCCTCGGTGGTCTGCCTGCCATTGAAAAATACCACTCTGCGATGCTTAAGGGAGGGTACAAAAAAATCTCTCCTTTCTTTATCCCGATGCTAATTACCAACCTTGCGCCTGGCCAGATTTCCATGAGATTCGGGGCTAAAGGTCCTAATGTTTCTTCTGTTTCGGCCTGTGCAACCGGCACCCATTCCATCGGTGATGCGTACCATATTATTGCCCGTGGCGATGCCGATGCGATGATTGCCGGAGGAGCTGAATCCACCATTACCCCCCTGGCTATTGGCGGCTTCAACGTAATGCGTGCCCTGTCGACCCGCAACGATGATCCTCAAACAGCTAGTCGGCCCTTTGAAATGAACCGAGATGGCTTTGTCATGGCGGAAGGTGCTGGGATTCTGGTGCTTGAAGAATATGAAGCAGCCAAAGCTCGCGGCGCCAAGATCTACGGCGAGGTCTGCGGTTACGGTCTTACCTCAGATGCTCACCACCTCACCGCACCTGCTCCCGGCGGGGAAGGGGCGGCTCGCTGCATGAAGATGGCCATGAAGAATGCTGGTGTCACTGCAGAGGAAGTCGATTACATTAATGCCCACGGTACATCGACCCACTTCAATGATCTTTATGAAACCATGGCTATCAAGACCGTACTTGGGAATCATGCCAAAAAAGTCATGGTTAGCCCGACTAAAGGTATGACCGGACATGCCCTCGGCGCTGCCGGCGGTATGGAGGCGGCTTTTGCTCTGTTGACCATGAAGCGCGGGTCCGTTCCGCCGACGATCAATTATCAGGAACCAGATCCTGAATGTGATCTTGACTACGTGCCCAATGAAGCCCGTCAGGCCGAGGTAAAGGTGAGCCTTTCCAATTCCTTTGGCTTCGGCGGTACCAACGCCAGCTTGCTGTTTCGCAAGGTATAAGGATCTCAAGATGTTTATAATTGCCAGCGATCATGGCGGCCTGCAGATGAAAGAACATATCCTGGCTTATCTGTCTGCCAGGGGGCTTAAATTTCAGGATCTTGGCACCGATAATGGTGATTCCGTCGACTATCCTGATTTTGGTGAAAAGGTGGCTCGTGCTATTGCCAAGGGTGAGGCCAAAAAGGGCATCTTAGTCTGTGGTACCGGCATTGGCATGTCTATCGTAGCTAATAAGTTCCCCGGAGTGCGGGCCGCTCTGGTTTGGGATGACTTTACCGCCCAGATGTCCAAAGAACACAACAACGCCAATATCATCGTGGTGGGTGGCCGGGTGCAAACGCCGGAAACCGCCTGCCGTATGGTCGGCATCTGGCTAGATACAGTTTTCGAGGGCGGACGGCATCAGCAGCGCCTCGATAAAATCACCCAGATCGAGCAAGATCTTCGGGCCGGGATTCTCTAACAGTTAATCGACGAATGGGCAGGCTGCGGCTTGCCCATTCGTTGTTTTAGATTAATTTAATCATCGGAACACATTGCGTTACTATGGAGGTTAAGAAGGATGGCTGAGATGCTCGCTAATTTCGACCCTGAAGTCGCCGGGGCCATTCGGCAGGAAACGGAACGCCAGGAATATAATCTGGAGTTCATCGCGTCGGAAAACTTTGTCAGCGAACAGGTCATGGAAGCTCAGGGCTCCGTCATGACCAACAAGTATGCCGAAGGTTACCCGCGTAAACGCTTTTATGGCGGTTGTGAAAAGGTCGATATAGTCGAAGACCTGGCCATCGCACGAGCCAAAGAACTGTTCGGTGCTGATCATGCCAATGTTCAGGCCCATTCCGGTTCCCAAGCTAATATGGCGGTATATTTTGCCGTCTGCAAGCCTGGAGACACCGTGCTGGGCATGGATCTGTCCCATGGCGGCCATCTTACCCACGGGTCGCCGGTTAATTTTTCCGGTAAGCTATACAATATCGTTTCCTACGGTGTGCAGAAGGATACCGGTTTTATCGATTACGATGAAGTCGAGCGCATCGCCATTGAATGCCAGCCAACACTGATCGTGGCCGGTGCCAGCGCTTATACTCGAACTCTCGACTTTGAGGCCTTTCGCCGCATCGCCGATAAGGTCGGTGCCAAGGTCATGGTCGATATGGCCCACATCGCCGGTCTGGTAGCTGCCGGTCTGCATCCGAGTCCGGTGCCCCGCGCCGAATTCGTCACCACGACCACCCATAAGACCCTGCGGGGTCCTCGGGGCGGCATGGTACTGTGCCGGGAAGAGTATGCTAAGCTTATCGACAGCAATATCTTCCCCGGTATTCAAGGCGGACCCTTGATGCATGTTATGGCCGCCAAAGCTGTCGCTTTCAAGGAAGCTTTGGCTCCCGAATTCAAAGTCTACTCCGAGCAGGTGATTAAAAACGCCAGCGTGCTCGCGGCAGCACTGGTCAAACGAGGCTTCAACCTTGTTTCCGGCGGTACCGATAATCATCTGATGCTGATCGATTTCAGTGGCAGTGAGATTACCGGTAAAATGGCTTCCGCCGCTCTGGAAAAAGCCGGTATTACTGCAAATAAGAACACAGTGCCTTTCGAAACCCGTTCACCATTCGTTACGAGCGGAATTCGCCTCGGTACTCCGGCGACCACCACCCGTGGTCTTAAGGAAGCTGAGATGGAACTGGTTGCTGGCTGGATCGAGCGGGCCATCGCTAACATGGATAATGATGCGGTGCTTGAGGAAATTCGCGTTCAGGTTAAAGAACTGTGTGTTAAGTTTCCCCTCTACGCTCATCGGCTGAAGTAATGACCCGACCGTCCTGGGAAGAATATTTCATGGAAATCGCCCGCTTGGTGGCCAGACGCTCGACCTGTCTGCGCCGCCAGGTTGGTGCGTTATTGGTTAAGGATAAAAATATCCTTACCACAGGCTACAACGGTACGCCCTCAGGGATCAGTCATTGCGGGGATACGGTGTGTCTGCGGGAGGCCCAGAATGTCCCCTCGGGACAACG
>JAIOSZ010000055.1 GCA_021107335.1 Desulfuromonadaceae bacterium
GATTGTTGGACGGTGAAATGAGGGTTACCCCGATTTTTGCATGGCGTGCTTCGGCAATTTTGGCCGTCACTTTGAAACCCGGCAGGTGGCCGCCTTCTCCCGGTTTGGCGCCTTGGCCAATTTTGATCTCGATAAAATCGGCTGAGTTGAGCAGCGCCATATGTACGCCGAAGCGTCCCGAAGCAACTTGCTGGCCGCGATTGCGGCGGTAGTTGCCCAGCATATCGGGGATTTCGCCCCCTTCACCGTTCATGCAGATGATGTTGAGTCGTTTCGCCGCTTCGGCATAGATGCGAAAGGCTGTCTCCCCCTGAGAACCGAAGCTCATGGCGGAAAAAAGAATCGGCAGATCGTGATCACCAATCGTGGCATCGACCTCTTTGGGATCGACGCTCAACGGTTCGGGAAAGGTGAAGCCTAGTAGGTGACGGATAGCCAACGGATTTTCGATCTTCAACTGACTGATGAGTTTGGATAGGTCGGCGTAGTTGGCTTCCATCTTGGCGACTGCAGCGACCATTTTCCAGATTCGCGGATAGAGGCGAAATTGACCTACCACCGGCTGTTTCTTGCGGCTGCGGGCCAAGCGGCTGCGCTCTTGCCACTGTTCTTCCAGTTTCTCCAGGGTCAGGCCCCCCTCCGCCGAACCGCAGAAGTTGGGCACCTCGAACAGCTCGGCCAGTTCCGGACCCAAGCCGACGGCGGCAAAGGGACGGCCATAGCCGCCCAGTTCATGGCAGCCCATGGTGGACATGACTTTTTCCAGGCCCTTGGACAGTACACTAATCAGCTGTTTAAGGCCGGCTGGGGTTTCGTCGGCCAGCTCCCATATCAAATAGGGGCAGAGGGCGTCGGCTCCCATGCCGATGGCGAAGATCAGGTCGTGCAGATTTCGCAGGGCGCCGGAGCGTAACACCAGCGAAGTGTTTCGGCGCAAGCTGCGTCCCTCGCCATCCTGTGCGTGGCTGAGGGCCCGGTGCACATAAGGCAGTACCAAAAGCGGATCGATAAAGCTGTTGCCGCTGCTAAAGGCACTGCTGTCATCAAGCAGCAGTAACGATGCGCCGCTAGCGACGGCCGAGAGGGCTTCGTCCTGCAATCGTTGCAGGGTTTGGCCAGCGGTCTCGCCGGAGCGTATAGCGCAGGCCAGGGTACGGTAACGGGTGCGCCCGCCGCCAAAGTGGCCGAGCAACTGTTCCAGGGTGGTGCTGCCGAATTGGACCGCCACGGCGGCATCGTTGGACTGCGGTTCAAGTCGACGGCCCCCGGTGAGCAGCGGCACATCCAGGCTCACGGCTTGCCGTGTTCGACCTTGCAGTCGGGGGGCGGGACCGAGATAGACGCGCGTGGAAAAATGTTCCGCTTCCCGCTCTCGGTCGATGGCCGGGTTCGTGACCACGGCCACCTGTTCCTTGAAGAAGTCGGCCAGATTCTGACTGCCGGTGGCGATGGCCGCTAAAGGCCCGTCGTAGCCTAGGGAGGAGATGGGTTCCACGCCCTTTTCGGCCATGACTCGCAGATTGCGCAGGTCGCTGCTTTTCCAGGCCAGGGCCGATAATAGATTGTCCCGCAACAGCCCCTTGCTACGACCGAAAGCGGTGATGGGTGGTTTCTTGCTTGGTTGTAGTTGCGTGGCAGGGGTCAGCTTGCGGGCGTGGCCGGGCAGGGAGGTGCGGCGGTTAAAGCGCTTATACGCGGCCTGCCGAAGTTCTTCATGGCTCAGCACGGTTACCGGTTTTCCGCTTACGGTCAACAGGCCGATTTTTTCCCCGGGCGCCAGGGTCTTGGGGTCGGAAACGATCTCATCCTGCGAGACGACGCCGACCTCCGAGGAGACGAAATATTCCCGTTCTGTCTCACCGAACCACAGGGGCCTCAGGCCCATGGCGTCGACGCTGAAAACGCAATGGCTTCCGTGACGGGCGATGATGGCCGCGGGGCCCTGGGCGCTGGCCTGGAACAGGCGGCGGAAAAAGGAGTACATGGGTTGCAGCTCGTCGGGCAGCTGTTCATGGTCGTTGAAAATAGGCGGAAAGATCAGTTCCATGGCTTCGAATAGGGTCAAGTCGAAGCGGCGGATTAATCCTTCGAGAATACGGTTGAGGTCCTGGGAATCACTGCCACCCGGTGGCAGCTTCATGCCTGATAGGCGGGCTTCTTCGCGCAGTCGGGCAATGGTGTTTATTTCGCCGTTGTGTCCAAGGAGGCTGAAAGGCTGGGCACGCAGCACATCGGGCAGAGTGTTGGTCGAAAAGCGGCTGTGGCCGATCGTCAGAGCCGAGAGGAAGTCTCGTCGTTTAAGATCGGGATAATAGCGGGACAGTAGTTCTGGAGCGCCGAGCACCTTGTAAGAGGCAACCTGGTTTGAGAGGGAGGCGACATGGACCGGTAGTTTGGTCTCCAGGGCCAGATGCAGATCGTAGAGGATTTTGTTCAGATCCCCTGTGGCCGGTCCTCGGTAGGCCAGCTGCCAGAAGAAGGGTTCCGCCTGGCGGGCGTTGCTGGATAAGACCTCGCTGCGTACCGGGCAGGGCCGTTCTACCAACAGTTGCAGGCCGGCAGCGGCAAAGAGCTGCAGGATCTTGCCGCGCAAGGCGGCTTCGGGGGCGGCGGTTTCTGCTGGTAGCAACAGATGGGCAACGACGAAGTCGGCGGCATCGGCTTGATCGGCGCAGTGGCCGGAATGGGCTAGCTCTTCGCGCCACAACAGGCGGGGGATATCGGTCAACACCCCGCAGCCATCACCCTCGCCACGAATCTCCCCGGCCCGGTGGCCCATTTTGATCAAGGCATCGATGGTTCGCTGTAGATTACCGTGGGTTGGTGTGCCGAGTTTCTGGATAAAGCCGATAATGGCGCAGGCATCCCGTTCGGGCGGCAGGGCAAAAGGACTGTTGCTGGCGGGCAGATTCATGAGAACTCCCGGGAAAGAATATGGTGATTCAGAGTTGTTTGGCCACTACTCTATTGATTCTAACCCAAGATGCACGGTCCTCAATAGGCAGAGGGGGCAGCGGCGCTTTGGCCTTCACCCCCTCGCAGATCTCCTTGGGCTTATTGTGCCGACTGTCAGCGCAGTTTCAGCATGCGCTGAATGGCTTTTTCGATGCCGACGGCCACCTGGGCGATGTTGTCGGCCAACATATAGGCCGGGGTGGTGACGATCTTGCGCTGTGTATCGACCACCACATCATCCACAGGGCAGGCGACATGCTGGACGCCCATGGTATCCAAGGTCGCGGCGGTATCCTGGTCGGTGCCGATGGTCAGCGTAACTGGGGGCTGTTGCGGTCCAAGAATTTTGGCCAGCATAGCCGGAGCGATGCAGATCCCCGCTAGCGGTTTGCCGGC
>JAIOSZ010000314.1 GCA_021107335.1 Desulfuromonadaceae bacterium
CTTAAGCCGATAGATAAAGGCGGCAATACCCGGCAACCTGGCGAGCAGGTCGCTAGCGTCTTCGTACATGGGGTCCCAGTAATCCAGCTTGCTCATGCCTTCTGTATAACGCCGGGCGAAAACCGACTCCCCCTGCATGGCCACCACAGCCGCCGACAGCATGGCCATGGGATGAAGATCGCGGGGCATGGCCCGCAAGGCATCGAACACATACTGGGGGATCTGCTGGCGACGCTGAAAGTCAGCCACGACCTCGAGGGTTTGTTGCTCCGTTGGTACTTCACCGGTCAGCAGGTAATACCAGAACCCTTCCACATAAGGGTAGACGGAGCCAGGTGCCTTAGGCAATACCTCAAAGGTCTCGGGAATGGTACGCCCACGAAAACGAACCCCCTCTTCAGGATCGAGGTAGGAAATATCGGTAACCAGACATTTGATACCTCGAGCACCGCCGATAACCTGACCGATGGTGACCTGATCAAACAATACCTTGCCATGTTTCTGTAGCAACTGTTTGACCCGTGGTCGCTGTTCAAGTATTTTTTTATGGAGAATATCTTTCAGACCTGCCATCGTTGTTCTCCTTCATCAAAAATCGGCCGTCTGTAAACCGCGAATGCGTCGGTTTTCCGAACCGAATATAATGGTAGTTCTTGGCGGTGCAATAGGCCTGTCGTTTACTTAGTTATGATAACAATATACTGAAAATGCTACTTTTTTACAACTTCCCACGCTAAGTAAATACCGATATCTTGCTTTGTATCCTGCTGATTTGTCATTCCCCTTCGGCCCCTGGCCGTGCTAAATTGCATATTTTTTATGCAGAAACTGATTTAATTTTATGCACATTGGTTCGCTTAACTTAAAAAACAATATTCTACTGGCCCCGTTGGCTGGCATCACAGACCTGCCTTATCGCCTAATTATGCGGCGTTACGGCATTGGTCTGGCATTCACTGAAATGATTAGCGCCAATGGCTTAATTCGTGCAGGCCGCAATAGTGAAGCGCTTTTGCTTAGCACAGCGGAAGATCACCCCCTGGGAGTTCAACTGTTTGGTGATGACCCCCAGGTACTTGCCAAGGCAGCGACCCAGGTCGAAGAACGTGGCCAACTGATTGACCTGAACCTCGGTTGTCCGGTGAAAAAGGTAGTCCGCTCCGGAGCCGGCAGCGCCCTGTTGCAGGACCCCGCCAAGGTTGGGCAGATTGTAGCGGCTGTGCGGCGCGTCATAAGTTGCCCACTCACTGTTAAACTACGATCCGGCTGGGACAGCTCATCGATTAACTATCTGGAGGTCGGCCGCATTGCCGAGGCAGAGGGGGCCGATGCTCTGACCCTGCATCCCCGCACCCGCAGCCAAGCTTTCTCTGGCCAGGCCGACTGGAGCCATATCGCAAAACTCAAGCAAGCGGTGTCCGTGCCAGTGATCGGCAGCGGTGATATCATCAGGGCCGAGGACGCGCTGACCATGCTCGCCGAAACCGGCTGCGACGGCGTGATGCTGGGCCGTGGTTGCTACGGCAACCCCTGGCTGGTCAGCTCTATTCTGGCAAGACAGAAGGGCCAGCCCTTTCCCGACCCCGACCCATTACAACGTCTTGAAGCCGTACAGAGCCACCTTGAATTGTTTGTCTGCCACTTTGGAGAGCACAAAGCCCTCTTCGACATGCGCAAACACCTTTGTTGGTATTCACGGGGGTTGCCCAAAGCCGCCGCTTTCCGCACCCTGATCAACGGAACCCGCTCTTTTACCGAACTACAGCAAGCAACGAAAGACTTCTTTCAGGCGGCTGTAGACCTCGTGGAGAATTAACACTATGGCTGTTATTCCCAAAGATGCCGCCCTCTACCTGCGGGTACTGGAGAATATGGAAGAAGCGGTCATCGCTATTGATCGTCACGGAAATATTGTCCTCTACAACCCCGCCGCCCAGATATGCACCGGCCTATCGGAAAAACAGGCTCTAGGAAAACCCTATAAAGCCCTGTTTAATAAGCAGGTTAAGCTCCTCGAATTGGTCGATACGGCACTGGTAAAAAGCCGTTCCCTGTTCAGCCATGAGGACCTGATGCTGGCGCGCTCATCTGGAACCCCTCTACCCGTGCGGGTTTCCCTTTCTCCAAATTTTGACCAAAATGGCGACCCCGACGGAGTTATCCTGATGCTGAGGGATCTCACCCAGGTTCGGGAACTGCAGGATGCCATTCGTCGCTCGGAAACGCTCTCGATGCTGGGGACTCTGGCAGCAGGCCTGGCCCATGAGATCAAGAACCCCCTGGGGGGCATCAAGGGGGCAGCGCAACTGCTTAATATGGAATTGCCGCCAGAGAGCACCCTGAAAGAGTATACCTCGGTCATGACCCGTGAAGTGGACCGAGTCAACGATCTTATTGAAAACATGCTCGATCTGGCGCGGCCCCCTTCGCCACGCCTAGGTGCGGTGAATCTTGGCCGGCTACTCTCTGACATCGTCTTATTACAAAAAGAGAGTCAGCGTCCAAAGGAGGTTGACTTCCAGTTGCTGCTCGACCCAAGCATACCAGCCATTCGCTCCGACGAAAAACTGCTGATCAGGCTGTTTCTTAACCTGATCAAAAATGCCGCTGAAGCCGTCGACCATGGCGGCCAGGTTATTATCTGCAGTCGCATTGCCTCTCAATTTCGGTACAATAAGCCCGGTGAAAAACCGGTGCCCCTGGTAGTGATCGAAGTTAAAGATAACGGCCCCGTCATCACGCCGGAGCAGATGGAACATATGTTTACCCCTTTTTATACCACCAAAGACCGTGGCACCGGCCTCGGTCTCGCCATCTGCCAGAAGATCGTCAGCGATCATGGCGGCTTTCTCAAGGTAGAGAGCAAACCTGGAGAAGGAACTCAATTCTCTGTTTCACTACCCATGTTGCGACCCATAGCGAATCCAGTGGTCACCCCCAAATGAGCGACGGGATTTCCCCTTTGCCTCTATAAGATTTTCAGAGAAAGGTTTACCTCTATGTCCATCCAGCGAATTCTGGTAGCGGATGACGAACAGAGTATCTCCTGGGTTCTAGCTAAGGCTCTAACCAAAAAAGGTTTTATCGTCGATACGGTGGCCGATGGCACCGCCGCCAAAGCCCAGGTTGATAAGAACGACTACGACATGGCGATCCTTGACATCAAAATGCCAGGCATTTCGGGACTGGACCTGCTCAGTGAATTTCGTGAGCAGCGGCCGGACATGATGGTTATCATCATGACCGCCGAATCGACCATGAAAAATGCCGTTGAGGCCATGCGCCTTGGCGCCTATGACTATCTCACCAAGCCCTTTGATCTCGATGCCCTTGATGCCATCATCCTCAAAGCGCAGAACGCTTCTTCGGCGAACTCAGAAATAAAACGCCTCAAGAACGAAATAAAGGATCATTACCACCTCGATCGGACTATCATCGGTAAGAGCCAGCCGATGCAAGACATCTACAAGATTCTTGGTCGAGTCGCCCCGACCGATGTCACTGTGTTGGTCACCGGTGAAAGTGGCACCGGCAAAGAGTTGGTAGCGCGGGCCATTCACTACAATAGTCCCCGTCTGGGTAAAGCCTTTCTCGCCCTGAACTGCGCAGCTATCCCCAGCGAACTCCTTGAAAGCGAACTGTTCGGTTACGAAAAAGGGGCCTTCACCGGCGCCAACGAAAGAAAAATCGGTAAATTCGAGCAGGCCAGTGCAGGCACCCTGTTTCTCGACGAAATCGGCCATATGCCTCTTGACTTGCAAGCCAAGTTGCTTCGGGTTCTACAGGAAAAGGAAATCACCCGCACCGGCGGTAACGCCTCTATCTCAGTCGATGTACGCATCGTCGCCGCCACCAATCAGAAATTGGA
>JAIOSZ010000093.1 GCA_021107335.1 Desulfuromonadaceae bacterium
CCCGCTTTGACGCCCTGCAGCTCAGTGCTGCGACGGTAGAAGTTACAGCGGCCGAAATAGATCAGGTCCTGGCCTCGATCAGCGATGAATCCTTGGCCTGCCTGCAGCTGGCCGCGGATCGTATCGAGGGCTTTCATCGTAAGCAGAAACAGGAATCGTGGCTGTCCACCGATGAGCCGGACATGCTGCTGGGGCAACTGGTACGGCCTCTCGACCGAGTCGGCATCTATGTCCCCGGTGGCAAGGCCAGCTATCCCTCATCGGTGTTGATGAACGCCCTGCCGGCCAAGGTTGCCGGCGTCGGCGAAGTTATCATGGTGGTGCCCATGCCCGGTGGCGAAATCAATCCCCACGTGCTGGCGGCAGCTCGGCTGGCCGGGGTTGATCGAATTTTCAAAGTGGGCGGAGCCCAGGCGGTTGCCGCGCTGGCCTTTGGTACTGAAAGCGTGCCACGGGTCGACAAGATTACCGGCCCCGGCAACATTTATGTGGCTACGGCTAAAAAGCAGGTCTTCGGTCAGGTCGACATCGACATGATCGCCGGACCGAGCGAGATTCTGGTGATCAACGACGGCAGCGGCGACCCGCAACATGTGGCCGCCGACCTGTTGTCTCAGGCTGAACACGACGAGTTGGCCTCCAGTATTCTGGTGACCACCGATGAGGCTTTTGCTCTAGCGGTTCAGCAGGCCCTTGGCGAACAGTTAACAGCCCTGCCGCGGCAGGATATCGCCAGTCGCGCCCTGGCTCGTTACGGCGTGATTATCGTCGCCGGCGACCTGGACGAGGCCATCGCCTTCAGTAATAGCATCGCTCCGGAACATCTCGAACTGGCGGTAGCCGACCCTTTCGCTTTGTTGCCGCTGATTCGCCATGCCGGCGCGATCTTCATGGGGCATCATACCCCGGAAGCGGCCGGCGACTACCTGGCTGGTCCCAACCATACCTTGCCGACGGGGGGCACAGCACGGTTCTTTTCGCCTCTCGGGGTAGAGGATTTTGTGAAAAAGTCGAGTCTGATTTCTTTGAGTAGCGCCGGTCTGCAACGGGTCGGCGATGCCATCGTCCATCTGGCGGAACTAGAGGGCCTTACCGCTCACGGTCGCTCGGTGGCTATTCGTATCAATAAGTAGTGTTCATCCGGAAACTACGGATGTGCACAACGCCGTTTTCAGATTGGAAACTAAGTAGTTCAGCGGCGTCTGCCGTACTCCGGCGGCCACAACCGGAAATAGGGGGAAGGATATGCCACGCAGCGCGACGATCGATCGGCACACCGCAGAAACCCAGATTCATCTGACTCTGTCCCTGGACGGCTCCGGTCAAGGGGACATCGCCACGTCGGTTCCCTTTCTCGATCACATGCTGGTCCTGTTGACCCGCCATGGCTTTTTCGATCTCACAGTGCAGGCCGAAGGGGATGTGCAGGTTGATGCTCATCACACCGTCGAAGATCTCGGCATCTGTCTCGGTGAAGCTTTTAAAAAGGCGATCGGAGATAAACAGGGGATGCGTCGTTATGGTCGCTGTACCATGCCCATGCACGAAGCTCTGGCCACGGTCGATATCGATTTTTCCGGGCGTCCCTGCCTGGTCTTCAATGTCGACTTGCCCAAGGCCAAGGTCGGTGATTTTGATGTAGAACTGACCGAAGAGTTTTTCGTTGCCTTTTGCAACCATGCCGGGATTAACCTACATATTAATCTGGCTTACGGAAGCAATCTGCATCATATCATCGAGGCGATCTTCAAGGCCTTCGGCCGCGCTCTTGATGAGGCTACCGGCTGCGACGAGCGCGTCGTCGGAGTTATGTCGAGCAAAGGAAAGCTGGAATAACATGATTACCATCATTGACTACGGTATGGGCAATCTGCGCAGTGTGCAGAAGGGCTTTGAAAAGGTCGGCTTTGCCGCCGAGGTGACCGACGATCCGCGGGTGGTAGAACGGGCCGATAGACTAGTGCTGCCCGGAGTCGGGGCCTTCAAGGATTGTATGGACAACCTACGCCAGGGAAATTTCATCGACGCCATTCATAGCCATATCGCCAGCGAGCGGCCCTTTCTTGGTATCTGTCTCGGCCTGCAACTGCTGTTTAGCGAAAGCGAAGAGTTCGGCTGTCATCAGGGCCTGGGTATCATTCCCGGCAAGGTGCGGCGTTTTGCCGATGACCTGCAGTGGGAGGGAGAGCCGCTCAAGGTACCTCATATGGGCTGGAACCAGGTCGCCATCGAACGGCCCTCGCCGCTGATGCGCGGGATCGACGAAGGCTCGGCGGTCTACTTTGTTCACTCCTACTATGTTGATCCTGTTGATGATTCTGTGGTGGCGACCACCACTGACTACGGTCAGCCTTTCTGTTCCAGTATCTGGCGCGACAACGTTATGGCGACCCAGTTTCACCCGGAAAAGAGTCAGCAGGTGGGTCTGCATATTTTGAAGAATTTTGGAGAATTGTAAATGATTGTTATTCCTGCCATCGATTTGAAGGAAGGGCGCTGTGTTCGTCTCGAACAGGGCCTTATGGACAAGGATACTGTCTATAGCGACGATCCTGCCGGTCAGGCTCTGTCCTGGCAAGAGCAGGGGGGAGAGTTGCTGCATATCGTCGATCTCGACGGCGCCTTTGCCGGTGTGCCCCGCAACCGTGAGGCGATTCGGGCCATCGTTGAGGCGGTTTCCATGCCCACTGAGTTAGGCGGTGGTATCCGCGACCTGGCCACCGTAGAGGCTTATCTCGAACTCGGTGTCAGCCGAGTGATTCTCGGTACCGTA
>JAIOSZ010000150.1 GCA_021107335.1 Desulfuromonadaceae bacterium
CTGCATTTTGCCGATATTCAGAAATTGCTCGATGTGCTGCAACGTTTGGTCGAAACCGGCAACACGGTGGTGATCATCGAGCATAACCTCGATGTGATAAAGACCGCCGACCACCTCATCGACCTCGGCCCGGAAGGGGGCAGCCGCGGCGGGCATATCGTTGCCTTCGGCACGCCGGAGGATGTTGCCCGCAATTCGGCCTCCTTTACCGGGCGCTACCTGCGCCCTTATCTCAATCTTTGATGGCGTCGCAAAACTTGGCAGCAATAGCCGACCCGTGCTCAGCGGTGGTGAGGGACCTTTTCCCTTGCGTTGTCGGCGCGCCGGCGCTAGCATTTGGCTCAGGTTGAAGGGAATCTGTTCATGAGAAAACTCTCCAAGCGGATGAAAAGCCTACCTCCGGGCCAGGCGCTGATCTTCTATTACGGGCTCGCAATTGTGCTCGGAGCGTTGGCGTTGTCCTTGCCGATTGCCGCTCACGGCGAAGCTCTATCGTTTCTTGATGCGTTGTTTACCGCCACTTCGGCCCAATGTGTTACCGGTCTGGTCGTGGTCGATACCGCGACCAAATTGACCCTGTTCGGCCAACTGGTGGTGCTGCTGCTGATCCAGATCGGCGGGCTGGGCATTACGACCTTCTCCGTCTATCTATTTTTCTACCTTGGTGTAGGTGTCGGCATTCGAGATCGGTGGCTGATTCAGGAGACCCTGATGCACAGCCCGGTCGATTCCATGCGCGACCTGATCCGTGGTGTGTTCCTGCTGACCCTGCTTATCGAGGGGGCCGGCACGGTGCTGTTGTCCTTTGCCTTTGTTCCGGCGATGGGATGGGTCAAGGGCCTCTACTATGCTCTGTTCCATTCCGTATCGGCCTTTTGCAACGCCGGCTTTTCGCTCTTTCCCGACAGTCTGGTGGCTTATCGCGATAACCCACTGGTCAACCTGACCATCATGGGCCTGGTCGTGCTTGGCGGTCTCGGGTTTTTGGTCATGAAGGAACTTATTGATCTGGCCAAGCAGCGCACAGGTCGGCGGCGTATGTCCCTGCACTCGCGGTTGGTGCTTGTGACCAGTGGTCTTCTCATTGTGGGGGGCGCGGTCCTGATCGGCTTGCTCGAATGGCCGACCTCTTTTACCAGCTTGGGAGCCGGCGAAAGCTTGTGGACCGCGTTGTTCCAATCGGTCACGGCTCGTACCGCCGGCTTTAATACCATCGACCTCAATTTGCTTGAGGTGCCGACCCTGTTTTTGATGATGTTTCTGATGTTTGTCGGCGCTTCACCCGGTTCCTGCGGCGGTGGCATCAAGACCACCAGCCTGGCCCTGTTCGTCATCGTGCTGTACAGCCGGTTGAAGGGTAATCCCCATACCAATGTTAATCGCCGAACCGTGCCCGAGGCCGCGGCTTCCAAAGTCATGACCCTGGTGATGACCGCCTTGTTGTTTCTTGCGGTGGCGGTCTTCGCTCTGCTGGCGGTGCAACTGCACGGGCTGTCGGCTGGTGCCAGCCGTGGAGTCTTTCTCGAATATACCTTCGAGGCGGTATCGGCCTTCGCCACCGTCGGCCTGTCCCTGGGAGCTACCGCCAAGTTGGTGCCTCTTGGTAAGATGTTGATCATTGTGCTCATGTTTGTCGGGCGGGTAGGCCTGCTGACCGTGGCCTTCGCCATGCTCTATCGTTCCCGCGAGGATGCCGTACAGTATGCGGAAGAAAATATCATGATCGGCTGACGTCCCCTGTGAAAACGCCCCTGTGTTTTTGCGAAATCATCACTAATTAGCGAGGGAGAAATCCTTATGAAACGATTTTGTGTTATCGGGCTGGGAAACTTCGGCTTTCATGTGGCCAAAACCCTGTATGAGGACGGCCATGAGGTCGTCGCCGTCGATCTGGACCGGGAGAAGGTCCAGCGCATCAAGAATTACGCCTCCTACGCGGTGATTGGCGATGCTACCAGCAAAGACTTTCTCAAGAGCCAGGGCATCGGCGAAATGGACGGGGTGCTTATCTCCACCGGCGAACGGTCCCATCTGTCGACCCTGGTGGTACTGCATCTCAAGGAGATGAATGTGCGCCGCATTCTGGTTAAGGCAGTGAACGAGGATCATGGCCGGATTCTGGAGAAGGTCGGCGCCACAGATATCATTTTTCCCGAGAAGGATACGGCCATCAAGATCGCCCACGGCCTGTCGAGTTCCAACATCCTCGAATTTATCCCGATTGCTGAAGACTATTCCATTACCGAGGTAGCACCGCCGGCCCACTTTGTCGGCAAGAGTCTCATCGACCTCGATCTGCGTCGAAAATTCGGTGTCACCATTATTGGGATCAAGGATGTATTGACCAGTGAGTTCAGTACCCTGCCGTCGCCAAGTCATGTGATCAAGGATAGCGACCTGCTGGTTTTGATCGGCAAGACTGAATGTGTTGAAAAAGCCTGCCAAGATCATTGATCGCTGCCGGCCCTTAATCCGTCGGTTGACATTGGGTGCATAATGGATAAAATGAAACTCGATGGTTTATCTAACTAGTCAGATTCATTGCGAAATAGGGAGGTTGCGTTCATGTACGATTTGACCAACAGCCAAACCGAAAAAGATCTGCAAGGCGCTTTTGCCGGGGAATCCCAGGCCAATCGTAAATATCTGGCTTTTGCCGAGCAGGCGGACAAAGAGGGTTACCCGCAGGCCGCCAAGCTGTTTCGGGCTGCCGCTGAAGCGGAAACGGTCCATGCCCATGCCCATCTGCGGGCCCTTGGCGGTATTGGCAAGACCCTCGACAATCTCAAAGAGGCGGTTGGTGGCGAGACCCATGAGTTTAAGGAAATGTATCCGCCGATGATCGAAGCGGCTGC
>JAIOSZ010000224.1 GCA_021107335.1 Desulfuromonadaceae bacterium
GATGACCGGGACCTCATGATTAATCTACTTGACCTCATCGATAAGTCGACCCTGAACCAAATCATGACCGCCTACACCAAAGCCACCGGTATGGGCGGCGGGATCTACGATCCCAAGGGTAACATCCTAGCCGGACCTTACAATTTTTCTGACTTTTGTCTTAACTTCTGTCGCGGCAGCTCCAAGGGACGCAAAAAATGTCTGGCCAGTGCCCGCTTTGGTGCCCACGAAGCTATGCGTCCGGAAGCCAATTCCATCTATACCTGCCTAAACGCAGGGCTGGTGGAGTGTGCCGCCCCCGTTGTTGTCGAAGGTCAGTTGATTGCGGTCATCATTTGTGGACAGGTGCGGACCGAAGACTACGAAATCGACCGGGACCTGGCCGTGCACCACGCCATCGACATCGGCATCCGGGATATTTCTGGCTACCTGGAGGCCTTATACCGCATCCCAAGATCGGTTACGGGCAACTGAAGCACTATGCCACCCTCCTGAAGATCATCGCCCATACCACCGGAACGCTGGCAACCAACAACAGGCGCCTGAAAAACCTTTCGCGCAAAAGGTTGTTCCAGCTCTACAACAGCGTTTCCGACTACATCATCGCTACCGATGTCGATGGAAACATCGAAATGCAGAACAAGTCCCTGCTCACCGCACTGGGACAGCCCGATGCCGACCTCACAGGCAAGCTTCTACCCTCTCTGTTTCTGGACGACTCCCGCATCGTTCAAGAGTTGGATAAACTACGGGGCGACCGGGAAGTTCCTGACCGGTTGAGCGTGGGACTGCTTCTCTCGGATAAGAAGCTGGCCCAGGTCGATGCCTCCTTTTCCCGCATTGAAAACGAGCAGGGCGAGCTGCAAGGTTATGTGGCGGTCATGCGCGACATGTCCGAAGAGAAAAACGTGGAAAAAATGAAGAGCGATCTCTTCGGCATGCTCACCCACGACATGATCAATCCCATTCTAGCGATCAAATCGGCCCTGAAGCTGGTGCTCGACGGTCAGGTCGGTTCCCTCACCTCCGACCAGGAGGATATCCTGCAAATGGCCGCCAGCACCAACCATGACCTGTTGGGCATGGTTTCGGACTTTCTGGATGTTTATCGGCAAAGTTACGGCATGCTGGCGCTACGCCGCTCCCAATTCGATATTCACCAAGCGTTGCAAGAAGTCATCAACCAGTCCTATTATTTCTGCCAGGACCGCCAGCTCAACATCGTCTACCAATCGGAGATCAGTGAAGAACAGCCCTTTTTTGGGGACCGCATCCGGCTAGTGCGAGTGTTTGCCAACTTACTGGATAACGCCATTAAGTTCAGTCCAGAAAAAGGATCGATCACCATCGAAATCAGGTCGCTGATAGCCTCAGATGAGGGGGCCGCTGTTTTCCCCCCACTGCAAGAAGGGGTTTCATACCTCCAGGTTTCCTTTCATAATTTCGGTGATCGCCCGCCCCAGGAGGAACTCGACCTGCTGTTCGACCGATTTTTTACCAGTAACCACAAAAAACCCGGCGATAAAAAGGGCTTGGGACTGGGCCTGCATTTTTGTAAATTAGTGGTGGAAAACCACGGGGGGCACATCTTGGCGGAAACGACTGAGGATGGCCTGCGCATCAATTTGGCGCTGCCCGTTATGGACGAGAACAACCAGCGCGAACACTGAGCAAACCGTACCCAAAGGGGGCTCCATGCAGCATGACAAACCGTTTAAGGTCTTTCTAGCCGATGATCATCCCCTGTTGCGCACCGGATTGCGCATGAGTCTCAGCCAGCACGCCGACATCGACTTTATCGGCGAGGCTAATGACGGCTTCAAAGCCGTGGAAATGATCAAAAAGAACCCGCCAGATGTCGCCCTGATCGATGTCGACATGCCGGGTCTTTCCGGGATAGGCGCCATCCGCCTCCTGCGTAAACATTACCCGGATATGAAACTGCTCATCTTTTCCTCCTACAGCGACCGGCATTACATCGAAGAAGCCATGCAGGCCGGTGCCAACGGCTATATTCTCAAGAGCATCGACATCAGCGAACTCGTCGATGTCATCCGCACTTTTGCTCATAATGAGCAGCCCATGTCGCCCTACCTCATGGATCTGGCCATCGAGTGGGAAACCGCGGAGAAATTACTCACCAAGCGGGAAAAACAAATTCTCGAGGGTCTTGCCCGCGGGCAGGGCAACAAGGAAATTAGCGATTCCCTCTACATCAGTATCGAAACCGTTAAATCCCACATCAAGAACATCTTCAAAAAGCTGGACTCAAAAAGTCGTATGGAAGCAGTCATCACCGCCAAGGAAAAACACCTCATCAGCTGAATCCTGCGTCAAGGAGCTCCATGCCCGGCGTGGATCTAATTCATGGCTACGGGGCTTTTTTCAACCTGTCCCCCAATGGCGCCTTGGTGCCTATGGCAGGGATGCCTAGTGCCAAAAAAAACCAAACCAATGCATAAAGCTTAAACCACCAATTACAACGCCATAGATTGCCCCCCCCAAGACAACAAAAATCCCTCCTTTGGGGGATATCTAACCCACCCCGCAAAACCGTATTTTATTCCTAATCAGTAATCTGCAATATCCCTAAGCCTTAAAACAGTAAATAGACCGATTAATACATCAGCGACAACAAGCGCAAACATAGCCTTTAATGTTATTCGCCAAAACCAAACAGATCTTCACCCGGCAGAAGCCCTCGCAGGGAAGGCCCCGCGGACTGCTTCAGCCATTTCAATATTTGATGGAGGCAAAACGATGAAGAAACTGACCGTATTGTTGGTTGCTGTCCTGATGCTAGGAACGAGCTTCGCCGCATCAGCACAAGCAGCAATCGAAGTCGAAGGAGATGCCTACATAGGCATCTGGGACAAGTATATGTGGCGCGGCTTCAACCTGAGTGACAGCCGGCCCACCATGCAGGCCGGCCTAGACCTTTCGGCCGGTGGCTTCACCCTCAGTACCTGGCACAACTGGCAATTGAACAGCAGTGACAACCTTCGTTCCGGGGAAATGAACGAGACCGACATCATCTTGACCTATGCCTTTGACTTAGGCGACATGGTTTCCATCAGTGTCGGCGACATTTTCTACTCCCTCGACTTTGACGGCGCCGAAGACACCAACGAACTGTTTGTCACTGCCACCCTTAACACCTTGCTTTCCCCGAACCTGAAAATCTCTTGGGACTGGGATGCCGCTGAAGAAGAGGGTCTATTCTACAGCCTGGACATCAGCCATAGTTTCGACCTCGCCCAGTGGATGGAAAAAACCTCTCTTAATCTCGGCGCCTTAGTATCGTACAATCAACACTGCGATTATGCCGTCGGCGACTTTAGCGGCTGGCATAACTATGAACTGAGCGCCAGTCTCGATTACGCCTTGACCGACCAGTTGACCATCAGCCCAATCTTTATTTTCTCTTCAGGCATCAGCAGCGCGGCAAAAGATGCCATTGACACCGAAACGGCGGGAGCCTTGAACCTAACCTTCACCTTCTAGTGTCTCTTAAGGATCAAGTAAAATGCCAAGTGAGGTGGAGAGGAGATGGCGTCTCCTCTCCACACCTCCTTTGGGCAAACAACACCAACAAATCCATGGCCGGGCAGTCACATATGGCCTGTTTCGCAGCCAGACCAAGAACCTCGGCAACAAAGACAAACACGACAGGAGGAACACATGGGAAAAGTTCTCTGGAAAGCGATCATCACCCTGGCGTGCGTCTTGGCCGCCATGACCCTGTTTATGACCCCGGGCTGCAAAAAGAAACAGGTCGAACTTGAGAAAGCCACTCTGCGCATTTCTTGCTGGGCCGGTTATGCCAAACCGTACGAAGCGGAGTTCAGAGCGCTGGTAAAGGAAAAATATCAGGTCGATGTCGAGCTAAGCATCCACAATCCAACGGATCAGGATGAATTCTTCCTGGCGGTGCAGAACAATACGGCCGATCTCATCTCGCCGCCCATCGAACTGCCGAAAACTCCTCGTTTCTATAGCTATGATGAAAGCCATCCCTATCTGCAGCCGGTCGACATCAACAACATTCCCAACCTGAAAAAGATGCTGCCGGTATTCCGCAATGACACCACCCCCATTTACGATGGTCGCCGCTATGGTGTCCCTTACAACTGCGGACCTTACGGGCTGGCCTACAATGCCGACCAGATCAAAACGGCCCCCGATAGCTGGAAGCTCCTCTGGGCGCCAGAATACGCCGGCAAATACACCATCAACAACAACTTCCCCAAGGTTAATGTCTGGATCACCGCCCTGGCTCTCGGCTATTCCTACGACGATATTTTCGATATTGACCAACTCGATCGCGCCAAGGTCCAGAAAGGCCTTGACCAATTGGCCCAGAATGCCAAGAGCCTGTGGGATGGCGCCGCTAATCCAGCGGAATTCCCTGAGCTGACCCTGGCCACCACTTGGGGCTTTGCCGCCCAGCAGGCCAACATCCAGGGGGGCAACTGGCTGCTGGCAGCACCGAAAGAAGGCGGCACCGCCTGGATCGATTGCTGGTATATCGGTGCCGGCGCCAAAGGCCTGACCAAACAGCTGGCCGAAGAGTGGATCAACTTTATGCTCGCCGAGAAACAACAGGCGGATGTGGTGAAATCTCAGGGGGTCTCACCGGTAATCATCGAAGTCGGTGAAGCACTCAGCGATAAGGAAAAGAGCATGTTCCACGTTGGGAACAACGACTATTTCAAAACTGTCGCCCTGTGGCGGGTGATGACCGAAGAAACCGAACAGGCCTTCGATGCCATGTGGCAGGAAGCCAAAACAAACCGACCATGACAGTCCCCTGCCGCCGATTCTCTAATGGCAACAGGATTCATTAACCAATCGAGGGCTGAACACCAAGGAGCATGATTCGCCAGGGTCTTCAGGCCACACGCTCACAGCGCAGAACGGAGGAACGCCATGCGAAAGAGAAGTAAGCTACTGATCGCAATCGCCTGCGGAATGGCAGCAGCATTGCTCGCCACTACCGTCGGCGCAGTAACTATTCGCAACATTCAACCGGATGAAGATGTCTTCAGTTATGTACAAAGAATAAAAGAGGGGTTCGACCAAACCCTCTACCAGCAAGTAATTGGTGCGGCCAGTGCTTTCAAAGAAGGCGATGAGGCCATCGGCGTGGCCGCAGACGACGAAGCCAGCCGAGAAAACGCTCGCAAGCTGCTAGCTAACACCAAGATCAAGGACCTGCTGGCTACATCGCTATTTGTCGATGCCCAGGACAAATTGATCATGGACACCACCGACCCGGCTCAGTACGCCAAGGTCAAAGACTGGACCATGGGCGAGCTGAAAATATTTTTGTTGACCAAATCTGAGGCCGAGATCAAGGGCATCATGTACGGCCTGCACAGCGACATCATCGGCAACGTAGTCAAGCTCATGTCCAACGATGAGCTGACCCGAATCGGCCAGACCGTCTTCACCCCCCTGCCCGGCTCCAAGATCGGCGCCAAAGGCTATCTCAGCGCCCGCGTCCAGCCCAACTCGCCCACCGACAACGCCGATGACATCGTCTGGCAGACCTTCAATGCCTACTCCTATGCGGTCGGCGATCTGGTGGTCGGCACCAACCCCGTCGACAGCCAGCCGCAGAACGTTGAAAGTGTTGAGCTGGCCCTGCGTGACGTGATGCAGACTTTCGGCGTCGACAAAAGCAACCCCTGGTGTGTGCTGTCCCACATCGACGTCCAGGCCGAAGTGGAAAAGGATAACCCAGGTTCCACCGCCATCTGGTTCCAAAGCCTCGCCGGTGTGGTCGACGCCAACCAGACCTTCGATTTGACTTTAGAGAAAATGATGGACTACGCGCGAATGCGTACCGGCAAATACGGCCTTTACTTCGAAACCGGCCAAGGCGCCGACTTTACCAATGGCCATGGCAAGGGTTTCGATATGGTCGTTCATGAGTCGCGCAAGTACGGCTTTGCCCGCGCCCTCAAGCAGCAGGTTGCCGCCGCCCAGATCGATGGCCAGGGCGCCTGGGTCCACCTCAACGATGTGGCCGGCTTCATCGGTCCCGAGGTCTTCAAAACCCGGGAGCAGTTGGTACGCTGCTGTCTCGAAGACATCGCCATGGGCAAATTGCACGGCCTGACCATCGGCCTCGACATCTGTTCGACCCTGCACATGCCCGTCACCCTCGACGACCTCGACTGGTGCCAGGACCAGATCGCCCCGGCCAACCCAGCCTACCTTATGGCCTTGCCGACCAAAAACGACCCGATGCTCAGCTATCTGACCACCGGGTATCAGGACCATGTGCGGCTGCGGGAGAAATTCGGTTACAAGGTCGACGATGCCATGTGGGACTTCTTCAAGAAGATTGAAATCATCGATAAAGACGGCAAGCCGACGGAACACTTTGGCGACACCCTCTGGGTCTACTACCAGTACCGGCTGGCCAAAGGCGATACGCGCTCAATGAAGGAAGTCTATGCCGAAGGGCAACAGCACATCGACCAGGTATTGGACCGCGGTGTGCCTCTGGCCATCGGTTACGGCGAGAACATCTGGGACCTCGAACCGGAACTCAACAAGCAGATGCATGCCCTCTATGACGATGCCAAAGTCAGTCTCTGGGCCGAATACACCCCCGATTTCATTGCCACCATCCCCAATGCCGTGACCATCGCCACCAACTCTGCTGACCGCGAAGACTACGTGGCTCATCCGAGCACCGGCGAAGAGTTGAACGAAGCGGCCGTAGCCACCCTGGAAAAACTGAGGGACAGCTGGGACGGCCAGAAAGCCCCCGACGTCCAGATCGTCATCTCCGACGGCCTGAACGCTAAGGCGACCATGGACGATGGTCATTTGATGCCCTATATTCAGGAACTGCGGGCGGAACTACAGAAAGTCGGTATGACCTCGAGCAAGGAATATGTCGTGGTCACCAACGGCCGGGTCCGTGCCGGGTACAAATGTGGCGAGGTGCTGTACAGCAAAAATGCTGAAAAATCGCCCAAGGCGATTATCCACATCATCGGCGAACGCCCGGGCAGCGGCCACCACGCCTTCTCTGCCTACATCACTCGAGTCGCTCCATCCACCTGGCAGAAGGCCGGCGGCGTAGACCATGACGTGACCAAGGTCATCTCCGGCATTTCGAATACCGGACTGCCACCAGTCAAAGCAGCGCAAGAGACCGTCAAGCTGCTGAAAGCCATGTAACCCTTCCATGTAACATTTGCCGTAAAAAACTGAGGGGCCCACTGGGCCCCTCAGACTGTTAACAAAGCCCGTTGTTTTCCTCCTAAGTTGCTGTGAAAGACCAGAGTTTCAGAAAATGCAGTACTTCTCACTAACCCTGCCTATGAAAACAACTCCCTGTCCGAAGATCGAAGATTTTTTATCTGACATGACGTCATTTTAGTGGCGCACCAACCAAAAAGGGCCGTCCACCGACACTTCTCCACGCTTATCCCCATCTCGCACACTACAAAATAGCAGAGCCTCCAACGAACCGACAATCACCCCTTTTAGGGGATAGTTATCGGTCCACCGTTCTGATAATTGACGGTCATTACGACCTGCTGGTCATGGACGAGATCGGCGGGGCCATTGCCGCCGATCTGGTAAAGGAGCAAGAAGTGATCAA
>JAIOSZ010000119.1 GCA_021107335.1 Desulfuromonadaceae bacterium
ACCCTTATCCGTTGCCAGCTCGACCATTACGCCGATCTTAACACCGTGAACATAGCTAACGACCTGACCGGCGGCTACTTCAAAACGGCTAAAGCGGCGCACATTGATGTTCTCGCCGATGGTAGCAATCTGATGGGTCTGCTCTTCGGCAACAGTACGACCGGTACCGGGGAAAGGGCTAGCCAGCAGTGCTTCCATATCTACGGGAGCATCCTTCAGTGCGGTCTCGGCAACGCCCTTGGCAAAGCTGACAAAGCCGTCATTTTTGGCCACAAAGTCCGTTTCAGCATTGACTTCCACCAGCACACCACAAGCGCCTGTTCCAGCCGAAACGATCAAGCCTTCGGCGGCAGCACGGCCAGCCTTTTTAGCGGCAGCGGAAAGCCCTTTCTTACGCAGAATGTCGATGGCCTTATCAATATCGCCGTCCACTTCACTAAGAGCCTTTTTGCAGTCCATCATCCCTGCGCCGGTCTTGCCACGCAACTCGGAAACCATCGATGCAGAAATCTTCGCCACAGTAACCTCCTCAAATATTCTTTGGCCGAACAGAGCCAGTACAATGGCCTGCCGGCCATTAATTAATAAATGGCCCTATGATTAATGAGAAAAAAGGCGGCCAGCATTCCTGACCGCCCCTTTATTTTCACATACCGTACTTAGGCTTTGTCTTCGGGTACCTCAGTAGAGGTCTCAGGGGCAACTTCAGCAACCTTAGGGGCCACTTCAACAACCTCAGGGGCCGCTTCAGCAACCTTAGGGGCTACTTCAGCAACCTCAACGACCTCACCAGCAGCCTCGGCCTCGTCCTGGTCAGCACGGAGTGCCGCTTGGCGGATCTGCTCGCCCTCTTCGCAGGCGTCAGCCATGCGAGCAGCAAACAGACGGATGGCACGAATAGCGTCATCATTGCCGGGAATGATGTAATCGATGTCATCGGGGTCGCAGTTGGTATCGACGACCGCTACCACCGGGATACCCAATTTACGGGCTTCTTTTACGGCAATGGTCTCTTTTTTCGGATCGATAACGAAAATAGCGCCGGGGAGCTTGGTCATGTTCTTGATGCCGCCAAGGCTCTTTTCAAGCTTGGCCCTCTCCCGCTCCAAACCGAGAACTTCTTTTTTGATCAGCAGGTCGTAGGTGCCGTCCTGGGACATAACTTCAATCTTTTTCAGACGATCGATGCTGCGCTTGATGGTGCTGAAGTTTGTCAGCATACCGCCGAGCCAACGGTTGTCGACATAGTATTGACCTGTCCGCTCGGTCTCTTCACGAACGGCGTCCTGAGCTTGTTTTTTGGTGCCGACGAACAGTACTTTGTCGCCGTTCTGAACGGTATCACGCAAAAAGCTGTAAGCCTCTTTGAAATAGCGTACGGTCTTCTGCAGATCGATAATATAGATGCCGTTACGAGCGCCAAAAATATAAGGCTTCATTTTCGGGTTCCAGCGTTTGGTCTGGTGACCGAAGTGAACCCCAGCTTCAAGCAGTTGCTTCATGGTGATCTGTGACATTTTTTACTCCTTCATGCATCGGTTAAATTCTTCCGCGCCCTTCCTTCCCGCCAGAACCCTGCACCAAGCAGAGCACCACTGAAACAGGTCCAGACGCGTGCTGTTTTGAACAACACGTCTACTTAACATGGATACCCCGCCATAGCAAGGAGAAAAACGACCTGCGATCTCGTTTGCAAGGCCGTAAAAACTGTACTATTATCCTTAGCTATGTCGACATTTCGCATTCATCGCTACCTGCTCAAAGAGACCGCCTCTCCCATGTTGTTAAGTTTGGCGGTGTTCACTTTTGTGCTCCTTTTGGGACGCCTGCTCAAGCTGGTGGAATTAGTCATCAACAAGGGCATTCCTCTACTCGACATGGCCCAGCTCTTTATCAGTATATTGCCAACCTTTCTGGTTCTGACCATTCCATTGGCATTTTTGCTTGGAGTGATGCTCGGTTTCGGACGGCTGTCTGCCGATGGAGAAATCCTGGCGTTGAAGTCGAGTGGGATCAGTCTCTATAAAATGGCCAGGCCTATCCTGTTACTAAGCCTGCCTGCCTGTCTGCTGACTGCGGCCATGACCCTCTACCTGCGGCCCACCTGCGAAACCTTTTTTCGCCAACAACTCTTTGACATAGCCGCCAGCCACGCTTCCGTTGGTCTACAGCCGCAGGTTTTTAATGACGAGTTTGACGGACTGGTACTCTACGCCAACCGCATTGATGATCGTAGCGGTACCATGCAGCAGGTTTTTATTTCCGATGAACGCGACCCCTCTGCACCGGCCATTATCATGGCAGAAAAGGGCCTTCTGGTATCCGACAGCCTTAACCGGAAACTACTGTTGCGACTTGAACAGGGCACCATGCACCGGCAGCCTCAAAACAACGATAAGGAAACCGACGAGGGCACCTACCAGGTTCTGCACTTTACCAGTTACGACGTTAACCTCGACCTGGGGCAGCAAATAACAGCCGCTAAGCAGCGGCGACGCAAAAGCAAAGAGTTTAACGTGACCGAATTGCAAATGGCCATTGACACCGCTCCAGCGGAAAAACGTCAGGATCTCCTGGCTGAACTCCACACCCGCATGGTCCTTCCCGCGGCACCATTTCTCTTTGCCCTGCTCGGCATCCCCCTCGGCATTCAGCCCCATCGCAGCGGCCGCGGAGGTAATTTTGCCTTGGCGTTGGGGACTTTTCTCTGTTATTACCTGCTGCTGTCTTTTGCTGGCACCCTGGTGGCAGATGCCGGTTGGCCGGCGATAACACTCTGGATGCCGAACCTCTGTTTTCTGTTCACGGGCCTTTATCTGCTACACCGTGCCGCCATTGAACGCCCGGTCACCCTGTTTGAGCGCACCCTTCCCGCTTTTTTGGCCATGCTGCGCGGCCTTTTCCGTAGCGGAGACCCGTCTTGACTCTCATCAGCCGCTATATACTCAGCACCTTTGGTCGTATTTTCGGACTGGCCCTGGCCGCCTTTATCGGTCTTTATCTACTGGTCGATTTTTTCGAACGAGTCGATACTTTTATTGAATACAGCGCAGCAGCGCATCTTTACCTGATCTACTTCTCCCTCAAAATCCCATTCATCGCGGTCCAGGTCGTTCCCTTGGCCTGTCTGCTGGCCGTTTTCATGACTCTGGGAGGATTTTCCCGAAGCAACGAACTGACAGCCATGCACAGCGCCGGCATCAGCCTGCTGCGTGTTACTCTGCCGCTACTCGCCACCGGTCTGTTAATTTCCCTACTGACTCTGCTGACCTACGAATATCTGGTACCCATCTGCGTTAAACGGGCCAACCTTATTTACAGCGGTCAGGTGCGGGGACGTCCCGTTGCGGTCTTCAAACGAAACCGAATCTGGCTGCGCGATGGCCGCAAGATCGTGAATATTCGCCTGGCCGAAGCTGAAAAGGGACAACTGCAAGGCGTAACCCTATTTGACTTTGATCGGCACTTCAAGTTAACCGACCGCAGCGACATTCCCCAAGCCAGCTATATCAATGGCCAATGGAGAGCAGAATCGTTGATCGAGCGCCGCTTTGATAACGGTAATCTGACCGCCAGTCATCCTGCCAACGACCAGGCCATCGATCTGAGCCTCACCCCCGAAGACTTTCGCGTTTCCGGCAGCAAGCGCAATGAAGACCTCG
>JAIOSZ010000147.1 GCA_021107335.1 Desulfuromonadaceae bacterium
CAACGCTGCTGATAAAAGGCCATTTGACAGCGGAGTCATTTCATCTTCAATACTTGGACAGTCGGGTTCTCAACACCCCCATACTGGCCCTCAGCCAGGCCCAGCTTGAAACTCGACGTATGGATCTTTTGGGACAGCAGGTTTTTGATCAGACCCTGCTCTTGCTCCAAGGTTATGACCGGGAACGCCTACGGCAAATGCGTCAAGATGAAGATGCCCTTGATGTGTTGCAACAGGAGATTACCGACTTTCTGGTCAAATTATGTCAGCAGTCGATCACCCATGACGTTTCCCGGCAAGCGGCTGCACTGATGCATATTGTTAATGATCTGGAACGACTCGGTGACAACTGCGAAGATTTGCGTCGTCTATTTGTGCGCCGTTGCGAGGAGCAGATCGAATTTTCCGAAGCGGCCACGGATGAAATGGAGGATCTGGTATCCCGCTGCCGCGATTTTTTGGCCAAGACTATTGCGTCCATCGACGATTCGTCAAAGGCCCAGCAACTCAACGGCGAGGAACGGGCACGGGCAATCCGGGAGATTGAAGTCGAATTGCGGGATAATCATATTCAGCGACTCAGCACCGGAGAGTGCAGTACCTCACAGGGATTGCTTTTTCTTGATATTTTGCATCATATCGGTAAGGTTGGCGAACATATCGGTAACATCGCAGGTAGTGTGAGTGCAGATCAGTAAAGGATTGATATTGCCAATCTTGCCATCGACTCTCTGGTTTGCATCGGATTGACAACCTCAGTCTGTTTCATTATAGTCAAACGTCGATTTATATGGACCACTGCCGCCTGGGTATTCGCTGAGGCGCCTCTGTTAAGGATGATGTTGCATGAAACGAGCTATCTTATCTGGTAACGAAGCAATTGCCCGTGGCGCCTACGAAGCCGGGGTAAGGGTGGCCTCAGCTTATCCGGGCACACCGAGTACTGAGATCTTGGAAAACATGGTTCAATATCCGACTATCGATGCTTCTTGGGCTCCCAACGAAAAGGTCGCACTGGAAGTTGGTATCGGGGCCAGTTTCGGTGACGGCAGGGCACTAGTGGCCATGAAGCACGTCGGTGTCAATGTGGCCGCCGATCCTCTGTTCACGCTGTCTTATACCGGTGTTAAGGGTGGTTTGGTACTGGCAGTCGCTGATGATCCCGAACTGCATTCCTCCCAGAATGAGCAGGACAGTCGCAACTACGCCAAGTTTGCCAAGATCCCCATGTTTGAACCGGCAGACAGTCAGGAAGCCCTGACCTTTACCCGCATTGCTTTTGAAACCAGCGAGCAGTTCGATACCCCGGTCATGCTGCGTACCACTACTCGTATTTCCCATTCAAAATCGGTGGTTTCTCTGCAAGAACAGGTTACCGGCCTGCCCGAACCCAGTCTTGAGAAGAACCCTGCCAAGTTCGTCATGCTGCCCAGCAACGCCAGAAAACGCCATCCTCTGGTTGAGGAACGGCTGTTGAAAATGGAAGAGTGGGCTTGCCAGCAACCTTTTAACCGGGTGGAGAAAGTCGCTGGCAAAATAGGTGTGATCACCGCAGGGGTCAGCTACCAATACGCCCGCGAGGCACTCCCCGATGCGGATATTCTCAAACTAGGTCTGGTTTACCCGCTGCCTAAACAGCTGATCCGTGATTTTGCTGCCAACTATGACACTCTGTATGTCATCGAGGAACTCGATCTCTTCATCGAGGAGCAGGTCCGAGCTATGGGCATCGAGGTCAAAGGCAAGGAAGTTTTTTCCATCTGCGGCGAACTCACCCCAGGACGGGTAGAGCAAAGCCTTTCCGGGAAGCCCAGTGAAGCCTACTTTAGCCATAGCGAGCCTCTTCCCAGTCGGCCGCCAAGCATGTGCCCAGGCTGTCCACACCGCAGTGTATTTCATTCACTCAATCGCCTTAAGGCTTTTGTTACTGGCGATATCGGTTGCTACACCCTCGGCTTCATGGAGCCGTTGGCTGCCATGGACACCTGCATCTGCATGGGTGCCAGCATTGGCAATGCCACCGGCCTGAGCAAACTTCTTTCGGCTGAGAATCAACGGAAAGTCGTTGCAGTCATCGGCGATTCGACCTTCCTGCATACCGGGATCAACGGTCTGATGGACATGGTTTACAATAGCTCCGCATCCACCGTTGTCATTCTCGATAATCGTATTACCGCCATGACCGGCCGCCAGGAAAACCCAGCGTCCGGCTATACCCTGATGGGTGCCGACAGCTATCGGATCGATTTGGAGCAGCTCTGCAGAGCAGTCGGTGTAAAGCATGTACAGGTGGTTGACCCCTATAAGGTTGAGGCGACACGCAAGGTACTAAAGCAGGAAATGGAGCGTGCAGAGGTTTCAGTCGTTATCGCCCGGCGCGCCTGTATGCTAGTGAAAAGGGACCCCGTTGCGCGCAAGCCTGCGTTCACCGTCGACAGCGATCGCTGCACCGGCTGCCGGGCCTGCCTCAAGTTGGGGTGTCCGGCAATTGAGTGGCGCTCCAGCGCCGCTGGCAAGGGTGTTGCCCATATCAACGGTCTGTTCTGCGTCGGTTGTGGACTTTGTCAGCAAGTGTGCAGTTTTGATGCGATGGGAGTTTCGAATGACTAATCAAGTAACGAATATTCTTATTTCCGGGGTTGGCGGGCAGGGAATTCTGCTGGCTAGTGAAATTCTCTCCGAAGTATTGATGCTGGCCGGATTCGATGTGAAAAAGAATGAAATTCATGGCATGTCCCAGCGCGGTGGTAGCGTCGTATCACACATCCGCTACGGGAAGAAGGTATATTCCTCCATCATTCCCGAAGGGCAGGCCGATGTTCTGCTCGGTTTCGAACTTCTGGAAACCTACCGTTGTCTGCCCCTAGTACGACAGGGCGGCAGCGTTCTGACGAATAATCTACAGATATTCCCGCCCCCAGTGACCCTTGGCAAAGAGACCTATCCGGAGGACATCCCGGCCAAGATTTCCGCCGCTTTTCCGGACACCACCCTGGTCGACGGCCTGCGGCTGGCTGCCGAGGCCGGCAACCCTCGCACCGTCAATACCGTTTTGCTCGGTGCCTTATCCAAACGGGTAGATATCGACGACACCTGCTGGCAGCAGACTCTGCAGAAAATGGTTCCGAAAAAATATCTCGAAGAGAATATCAAAGCCTTTAATTTAGGCCGCAGTCTGTAAACCTTGTCCAGCTGACGCAGCTTGAGCCGACCATGATCAGCACCAACTGATAGTAACGGGAAACAACCATGATCTGGAACGATGAATTCGAAACCCTGCCCCGCGAAGCACTGGCTTCACTTCAGCTGAAGCGCTTGCAGAATACTCTAGAGCGAGTCTATTCCACGGTACCCTTTTATCGTCAAGCTTTCGACAGGGCAGGGGTGAAGCCCGAGCAGGTTCAAAGCCTGAGTGACCTACAACGCCTGCCTTTTACTCTTAAACAGGATATGCGGGACAACTATCCCTATGGCTTGTTTGCCGTTCCAATGGAAGAAATAGTTCGCCTGCATGCCTCTTCAGGAACCACTGGCAAGCCAACGGTGGTCGGGTATACCCGCCAAGACATCGACATGTGGTCAGGGCTGATGGCGCGATCTTTTGCCGCCGCAGGAGTAGGGCGGGGCGATATCATCCATAACGCCTACGGGTACGGCCTCTTTACCGGGGGATTAGGAGCCCACTATGGTGCTGAAAAACTCGGTGCTGCAGTGATTCCTATGTCCGGTGGTAATACTAAAAAACAGATCATGATCATGCAGGACTTCGGTTCCACGGTGCTCACCTGCACCCCCTCATACAGCCTCTACCTGGCCGAGGCAGCAGCGGAAGACGGTTTTGACATTCGTAACTTCGATCTTAAGGTCGGCATCCTTGGAGCAGAACCTTGGAGCGAATCGATTCGCGAAGAAATTGAACAGAAACTCAATATCAAAGCCATTGATATCTACGGACTTTCAGAAATTCTTGGTCCCGGAGTTGCGATCGAGTGTATCGAAGCGCAAAACGGCCTGCATATTTGGGAAGACCACTTCATCGCTGAAATTATCGATCCCCAAACTGGGGAAATTCTCCCCGATGGTGACGAAGGCGAACTCGTGATCACCACCATCACCAAGGAAGGGATTACGATGATCCGCTACCGTACCCGGGATATCACTCGCTTGATATCCGAACCTTGTATTTGCGGCCGCAGCCATCGGCGCCTGCAACGTATGAGCGGGCGTAGCGACGACATGCTGATTATCCGAGGGGTCAACGTCTTTCCTTCGCAGATTGAAAGTGTGTTGATGCAGGTCGAAGGGGTGGAACCGCACTACCAGTTAATTGTCGACCGTGAGGAGAATCTCGATTCCCTCGAAGTTCAGGTAGAGGTTACCGAAGATATCTTCTCCGACGAGGTGCGGATCCTACAGGGACTGAGCGATCGTATTCGAGGCCAAATCAAAGATATGCTCAACATTAGCTGCAAGGTCCGGTTGGTTGAACCTAAAACCATTACCCGCAGCGAAGGAAAAGCCCAAAGGGTTATCGATCGTCGGCGCTAAGACAGAATTCAGGCAGGTAAAAGGAGAGGGTGAATGACCGTTCAGCAAATATCCATCTTCATTGAAAATAGTGCTGGTCGCTTAGCCGAAGCAACGTCAGCTTTAGGGGCAGCGGGGGTCAATATACGTGCCCTGTCCCTGGCCGAAACCTCCGACTTTGGGATACTGCGACTGATCGTTGATCGTACCGACCTGGCCAAAGAAGTCCTGACTAAGGGGGGCTTTACCGTCGACAAAACCGACGTAGTAGCCATCCAGGTACCTGACAGGCCCATGGGGCTTGGTACGATCCTTAACGTTCTCGATGTGGAGGGGATCGCCGTCGAATATCTGTACGCTTTTATTGAACGTTGCGGGGACCACGCTGTGATCATTTTCCGCTTTGATAATTGCTTTCAGGCCATTGCAGCCCTTACTGCTCAGGGGATTGAGATCCTGTCAGCAAAGGAAGTTTCAGAGATGTAGACCCTTGTTAGTGCAACTATTTGGATTTACATAGAAAAGGTCCACCAGCTAAAATGAAACCCATCGAAAAACCCCTTGACATTTTTTTGCGGATAGACAATAATCCGCTCGCGTTTGATTGACGGGGCGTAGCGCAGCCTGGTAGCGCACCTGCATGGGGTGCAGGGGGTCGGAGGTTCGAATCCTCTCGCCCCGACCATTCAACCGCTTAAAAACACCAGGGAAAACGATAAGGGCGACTGAGAAATCAGTCGCCTTTTTTCGTGTAATAAGTTAGAAAGTGTCGGGAAAACGGCATAAGCAAGATATGTCCACTAAGTATTATTGACCAGAGTCGCTCAACTGGAGAATATCCAGAGGGTGGCTCTTTTTGTTTGGGTGGGTATGTGTTGCGAAGGGCCTACTGTACAACTGGTATGTACGTAGACATGCCGTGAGGAAATAAGGCGTAAAGGTGAATGGCGATGCCAGTCACCACAGCTGTGGGCGGGTTCAGTGCCAGTAGGGTGGACCGTGGTGGACATTCCGTAGGTAGAGCTCTAATTGATAGCGGTACTTTTCTGGAAGCTTGGCGGGCAGGTTTAATTTCGGCTATTTATTGTCGAGAATTGCTTGGCGGGCATCTTGATGCATCTTCTGATGAAAACCGCCAGGTGTTCTGGGTCAGGCTAGCCGATAAGGTCTAAATGGTGTGCTGCGCTGGGAGGGCCGAAGGATTTGAATAGAGATTTTTCCTGCTGGAACTTTCTGTTTTTTACTGTAGCAATGTGTAAGGCCCGTCGCTGATAGCCCGGGCCTTTCTTCAATAATATGGAATCCAACTGTTCACCAGTTTTTCCGGAGGTTTTCAACCACCAGAATATTTGAATGCACTTCTATGTGTTCAACCTCTGTTTCGATAGGCAACCTCCTTCCACAAGAGGACTTTCCCTCTCACCTTTATTATACACTCATTGCGCTGGAATTACATCCGGCGGCAGGTTTTACAAATTCCGACAGCACCGACACTCTGGTCGCAAGACGAGAATCGGAACTCATGCAGGCTTGCGATCGAGCCCCAATCGGACACAAAAAGCCCTCGCTCACCAGGCCGTAGGCGTTTCTCGTAGACCAGTAGTTGGGCGGTAACGGACCCGGTCTTCGAAACAGATCGGGCACCGGCGTTACCGCGCAGAATGACGTGGTAAACGGCGCCTGGGAAATGGATCCGTAGTTTACGAGGAATGCGGACAGATAGCCCTGAAATAGCAAAAAGTCAAACCTGACACCGAAGCCCTACACCTTATGCACTAACGCAAGAACGTCCCCGGGGCCCCCAACAATAGCAGAGATAAAACGCGCCGTTTGCCAAGGTTGTGCGATTGAAGAGAAGGAATTGGAGCAGACCAAAAGGGCTGGATGAACGAGCCTCCTAACGTGGCTGTTTATCTTGTTGGAAAGCGATGTGGCTTGCGTCTAGAAGAGATCGGCCATGAATTTGGGATTTGGAAATACAGTACGGTAAGTAGTATTGTTACCAGGACAGAAAAGCAGCTAATTCGAGACAAACGGTTACGAAAGCGGATCGATGAAATAAGCCAGAAGCTTAACATGGGTCAAGCAAAGACTTGACCCCTTTGTCTTCTTTGACCTTCTGAGAAATAATCGGGAGGGGCACAAATGCCTAGGTAGCTGAGGTTGAGATTAGTTGACAGGCCGCTCGTAAGCGGAGTAGACATTGTCCATATTGACCAACTTTTTTACCATTCTCCAGGGAGGTGGACATGAGGGGACATTGGCTAGACATTGATCACACGGCTGTCCATTTCGGGGTGTCGCCGAAGACGGTCAGTGGCTGGATCAGAAAGTCTTTGTTGCCGACCACGGTGATTGAAGGGGAGGAAATAGTTGCGGAGAAACGTCTGGGCACGTGGTACATCGACGTGGACAGTGTCAAGTTCCGGAAGCCAGTAGCCGACATCGCCCTGGCCGACGAACGGAAGCGAACGGAGGCCGCGACGAGGAAGATCGAGGAAGATCGAGGAAGATCGAGGAAGATCGAGGAAGATCGAGGA
>JAIOSZ010000146.1 GCA_021107335.1 Desulfuromonadaceae bacterium
ACTGCCAGTCAGATGAGCCAAACTGCGAGGCTGACCGAAAACAGCCAGCGGGCCGTACAGAGGACCGGACCGGGTTTCCGCCTGAACAACAGTCGCTGCGGCCGAGGGCACTGCGACTACAGGCAAAGCGGGCAACGTTGTAGGCGGAGCTACGGCTACCGGTTGAACTTTTACCGATGCGGCCCCTTGCGAAACAGGCCCCCTTCTTGCGGCCACCGCTGATAAAGCCTGAACGCCTCGGCGCTCAAAGGCGATGATCGCCCCATCTTCGGCCCGTCGCAGAGCCAGAATTTCGCTGTCATCAGTGACTCGCAGATCAAGCATCAGACCAGACGTTGCTATGGCCTGTGCCCCTGCCGGCAAAACAATATAGCCCTCGCTCAATAGATCCTCGAGCAGGTCCTGCACCACTGGTGACAAAAGCGGATCGGCAAGGGAGCTACGCAACAGCACCTGTTTTTCTCCTTGCCAGCCCTGCAACGACCGCTCAATGTTCGGCCAACTGCCGGCCATGCCAGTCATCGGCAGCAACAAAATGGCCACTAAACAGCAGATCGCTTTTCTGAATCGCTTCATGGTAAGTCCTCTTTCAACAACCCTTTAGTCATGCAAACAAACAACCAACTTAAAGCTACGGGGCGCCCCTAAGGACGCCCCGCATGCAACACTAATCGATGGCTGTTTAATAAGACCAGGCCAGAGTTAAAGCATTAACGAAGGCCGTATCGTCACCATATTGATCTTCAATCCCCTCGCCCGGGATAAAGGCCGAGAAAATATAGTCGATGCTGAAGTTTTTGGAGAATGCGTAGAGCAACTGCAGATCGAAGGTCGTGCCGGCATAGTCGTCAACCTTGTCACCCGGGTTGGCCACATTGTTCAGGTTGGCCGTCTCATCGTACCAGATGAAGAAAGCCTGGGTCTTGTACATCAGCTTCGGCACCAATGCCGAGAGATCGCCTCGGGTACCGACGGCAAGAAGTTTCTGCCCCGGGTTGTCACCACTACCACGGTTACTGATACCACCATACTGATTGGTGGATGTAGCCCGCTCGGGAGAAAAGGAGTAAAGGGTCGCGCCGTAGCTCTGCCCCAAGTCTTCGCCAAGAATACCACCGTCCATACCCATCAGTCCGGTAAAACGGCCAATATCGGTAATACCAACCCAGCCTTCAACATCATCATCAGCGGCATCGTCATCGCCCTGCGTGTAGCGAAACGCAATGTAAGGGTTAAAAGCTTTATTAACGGTCATTTCGAGCCCAGCAAACATGGCCCAAGACGAAATATCCGAATTGTTATCAAACTCACCATCGGCAGCAAGAATTTCGAAACAAGGCTTAAACCAGCCAGCTTGGCCAGTAACTTCAAGACCGTAGTAATGCACCTCGGCTTCGCGAGAATCGTTATCACTGTAGGCATAAATGGGGCTGACGGAGAACTTCAGGGTGTCACGTTCAGCATCAGCATTACCAAAGAAAGGGCTCTCAGGCAGAGCCGCACTTTTGCCACCAAAACCCTGAACTAATTTTAAGGTATAAACTCTCCAGTCATCGGCGCTAGATCCACGCCATTCGGGAGGAGAGGCACTGCTCAACGGATAGCGGTTCTGTACCGACAGATAGAGAGCCTCGTAGCGGGTTTGTTCCGCAAGTTGGCCACGGAAACCGATGAAAGGATGATCATCGCCGAACAACAGACCACCGGTCTTGATATCGAGGGCCCGAATATCCCAACCCGTCTCAAGCTCTAACATGGGTGAAAAGGCATATAGAAATTCAGCTCGTTCAATGCCAAACTCTGAGCCTGTATTAGGCTGAGCCTCTTTATCCACACCCGCATAGAAAGAACGGTCAGCATTGTCCTTTTCCATGATGATATCGGCCTCAGCGATCATTTTTATCGACCACTTGTACCCTTTGGCCTTCCACCCAAGACGCAATTCGCTGCGGATATGCTCCCCTGCAGTAATCCCAGCCTCGTTGACGATCGGACCGTCATCTTTTCCACTCTGAAAATCAAAATTAGAGTAGTGGGTCGGTTTGACTTTGGCCGTACCAAAAAAATCGATTTGCGCCCATGCTGGAGAAACCAGCAGCATTAAGACGGCTAGCCCCAATAATATCCTGCTTCCCTGTCGTTTCATCCCCATCTCCTTCAATTGAATGTTTTACCCATTTCACCAGACCTACAAACTCTTCCGGTAGAGAGAAATTTTTTATTTTGTAGCAGTATTTAACTACCAGGTCAACACAACAAAACGTTGTTTTATGTACCCACATGATGTTTGCGGCAACAAAAAAGGCTCCGGAAAACCGGAGCCTTTTTGGTCATTCATCCGCCTTTAATCAGGGCGCCAAAGGGAAGACCAACACCTGACTGTCGCCACCTTCACCGAAGACCGAACCCGTTTCGGTAGCTACAAACAGCACCCGATCACCGGCCACGGCCAGACCCTGCAGGGGCACTGCGAGTTCTTCACCAAGGGTGCCCTTAACAAACATACCGTCACGCTTTTTCAAGACCGACAACCAACTCTTCTTGACCCCAGCGCCAACTCCTGGCGCCGCAAGCAGAGAACTGTCGGAAGCTACAGAGAGCAGTTCCAGTTGACCGTCACCATCAAGGTCGGCAGCCACAGGTGCCACCTCAAAGGCGGCGTAGTTCGTCTCGGTCTCCCTGGCGTTAGGATCTTCGTCAAATAAAAACCGCGACAGCGTACCACCCATCATCTTGGGCGAACGATAGAGCTTTTTGGTTCCCGAGTAAACGTACATCAGTCCATCACGGACAAAGACTGTTTCTGGCGCACCATCGCCGGTCAAATCAGCCATCAAACTACCAACTACGGTGAAGCGGCGAGGAAGTTTAAAATCCAAACGATCAAGCGATACCTTGCGGCCTTTGATCCGGGCCTGTTTAATCCGTGTGCCCCAAACTTGGTCGCGATCGAAACCCTGCGCCAGCAGAAGCTCTTTTCGACCATCACCATCCCGATCGAAGCTGCCCAATAGCTTGGACATGGATTCTTCAACCGCACGTAGCTTGCCGTCGTTATAAACAAAGATGGCTGAGCTGATCTTGGGTTGTTGCCAGCCGGTCACGGCCAGATAAAGTTTATCGGCAGTCGGTTGCCACCAACTCAAGGATGCAACCTGAGCCAGATCGGCCAGCTGCAGTTCGGCCTGCTGTTGTAACTTTTCACCGACGACAAACAGCTTAATCGACGTACCATCGCTGGCGGCCATCAACAGCTGCTCGCCGTGCTGCACAAAATCGGACGCAACCGCCGGGAACCCAATGGAACCAGTGGTTTTAAAGCCAGGGAAGGTGACCTCGTAGCGCAGACCACTAGCGGGCGCCACAGGGGCCGCTTCGAGGCGATACGGGGTAGCAACAGGGGCCTGCTGCATGGGTTCTGCAACAGCCGCTTGCTTTGCCACCGGCGAAGGATAGGTGTGCAGCAGGCGATAAGCACCGTCGCGCACGCTCAGACCCTGGCCATCAAGAATAACCAGCAAGTCTGCGCTTCCCACTGCGGCCGACGGTTTAGCCGGCTTGTTGGCCTGAGCGGTTGCATAGTCCTGCCATTCCAGGCCGGGCAACGCACCGGTCAAGTCGGCATAAAAGGATTCGCCACGGCCAGTATAATCGAGAAAAGAAGCCCGCAGATTAGCAAACCGGCGGATGACATCGCCGCGAGCTACTTGCGCAGATCCAC
>JAIOSZ010000226.1 GCA_021107335.1 Desulfuromonadaceae bacterium
ACCGCTTCAATCAGGGCATCATCAATCTCTTGTGGCTCGATGGATCCGAGTCGCAGCCGCACCAGATCGGTCTCCTGTTCGATCCGTTGCACCAGGTGTAGCAGACTGATAGGCGAATCCAAGTCCTTGCCATAACCCCCGATATGGATACCGGTCAGCACCACCTCTTGGAATCCACTCTTTACCAATTTCCGTATCTGCTCGACAACCTGCTCCGGTGGCACCGAACGACTCGCCCCGCGAGCATAGGGGATGATGCAGTAAGAACAGTAGGCGTCGCAGCCATTCTGAATTTGAGCAAAGGCCCGACTGCGTCCGGCGAAACTTGTCAGGGACAGAGCCGGACCAGCCTGCTGGCGAATATCCCCGTCCTGTACCCGAGGCCCCTGCGCCATGAGACGTTGCAACAGGTCGCGCTTTTCTTCGTTGCCAATGACCAGAGACACCCCCGGCAGATCGGCCAGGGCTGCGGGATCGACCTGCGCGTAGCAGCCGGTGACGACAATACGACACCCGGGGTTATGCCGCCTGGCACGGCGGATTAGGTTGCGCGACTGGCTATCCGTAGCCGAAGTCACCGTACAGGTGTTGATGATCACCAGATCCGCGCCTTCAGCAAAGGGTACGGGCTGATAACCGGCCGCCGTCAAGGATTCCTCCATGGCCGCCGACTCAAACTGGTTGGTTTTACAGCCGAGGGTTGCGATGGCAAAGCGGCAGCTCATGCGATCCACCCGCCTCCCAGCACCAGATCATCTTCGTAGAAAACCGCCGCCTGTCCGGGGGTGACGCCCTCCTCCGGCGCGTCGAAAACCACCCGACAGCGGCCCTCGCCTAGGACAGTAACCGTAGCTGGCGCTTCCTTGTGACGATAACGGAGCCGCACCCGGCAGCGTAACGGTTCGGACGGTTCGGCAATAATCCAGTTGCAGTCGGTCACCATCAACTCGCTGGCATCCAGGTGACGGCGTTCACCGACCACCACCTGTCGCTGGGCAGCATCGATTCGCACCACGAACAGTGGCTCGGACCAGGCCAGACCGAGGCCCCGTCGTTGACCGACGGTGTAGCGATGGGTTCCGGCATGGCGGCCGAGTACCTGACCACCGACATGCACAATTTCGCCACTGCGGTCGGCAACCGGACATTGTTCTTCCAAAAAGCCGATATAGTCCCCATCGGGGATAAAACAGATATCTTGGCTATCGCTTTTGGTGGCTACCGCCAATTGCATTTTTAAGGCTTGAGCGCGGACCTGGTCCTTATCCATCTCGCCAAGGGGGAAACAGACTCGGCTGAGCTGCTCTTGGGTCAGGGTAAAAAGGAAATAGCTCTGATCCTTATGGACACTGTGACCCTTGGCCAGCAGATAACGCCCATCGCGCTGAACTACCCGCACATAGTGCCCGGTGGCCAGGTAATCGGCACCGAGGGCTTGAGCTTGATCGAGCAGCAGGCGAAACTTGAAAGCTTGATTGCACAGCACGCAGGGGTTAGGGGTGCGCCCTTGTAGATACTCACTGCAGAAAGGCTTCACAACCCGCTGCTGAAACTCCTCGCGCAGGTCGACCAGATGAAAGGGGATACCTAGCTGATCAGCGACTCGGCGAGCATCAACAGCCACATCCACCGGGCCATCCCAGACCCGCATGGTCAGGCCCTGCACTTCATGTCCCTGCTGTTGCAGCAAGGCGGCCGTCACGCTGGAATCTACCCCGCCGCTCATGGCGACCATGATTCGTTTTTTATCCATTACGATCCTTGATGGCTTACCCATCCTCTGAGTTTTTTGAATGCATCAATCCTTGCGGCTTATAAAGAAGGCCATCCGCAGAAACGGATGGCCCTCGAGCAAAGCATCTACGTCTCGGTGAAAAGTACCCTCAGGCACCTTCTCCCTGGTAATTCTTGATGGCATCGTGCAAAGCGTCTGCTGCCAGGTTGGAGCAGTGCAGCTTGGGATCCGGCAGGCCGTCGAGAGCTTCGGCAACCGCATCGTTAGTTAGAGCCAGGGCTTCGTCAAGAGTCTTGCCGATGACCAGTTCAGACATCATGGAGGAAGAAGCGATCGCTGCGCCGCAGCCATAGGTCTGAAATTTCAGATCCTCAATAACACCATCGACAACCTTGAGAAAGACCTTCATGCGGTCGCCACAGGATGAACTGACTTTTTCGCCGACGCCATCGGCGTCGACAATGACCCCGACATTACGGGGATTGGTGAAGTGATCTATGACCTTATCGGAATACATTGCAGACTCCTTTTTATTCTCATTGGATATGGTTATAGCCCGACGATAAACGCAAGGCATAAATTACATTACTGACTAACTGGTGTCCATCCGGAAACTATGGATGGACACCAGTGCTGTTTTCTATATGGGAAACGAGCAATTTTTCCCAAGGTCAAGGAAATCAAGCGCTTGCACGGAGGCGTAGCTGTTTACGCCGCACACGCAAGGGCGCGGATTGACGCCGAGATTGGGGAAAAGGGCCGTTTCCAGGCGAAAACTAACTGGCTGCCCGCTCACTGTAAAAGGGGCTCATGTCTCGCAGCTTCTGAATAATCTCAGGTAAAATTTCCAACACGAAATCGACATCTTCTTCTGTGTTGTCCAGGCCGAGGCCGAAACGAATGTTGCTATTGGCCATCATGGCATCGACTCCCATAGCACCAATCACGTGGGATTGGCCAAAAGAGTCGGACATGCAGGCCGAACCGCTCGACGCCGCCACCCCCTTCATATCAAGGAACAACAGAATCGCCTCGCCCTCAATGTAAGCGAAACTGATATTCAGCGTGTTGGGCAGACGTTGCTGGCGATGGCCATTAACCTGAACCTCAGGAATGCGCGATAGAATACCTTGTTCCAAACGGTCGCGCAAGGCGCGAATACGGCCTTCCTGAACGGCCAGATCCGCTACGGCCAGTTCACAGGCAACACCCAGACCGACGATGCCCGGCACGTTGTGGGTACCGGCACGCCGATTGCGCTCCTGGTGGCCACCGTGAAACAGCTGCGTCAGACCCATGCCTTTGCGCACATAGAGAGCACCAACCCCCTTCGGGGCTCCGAATTTATGACCAGAGATCGTCAGCAGATCGACCCCGGCGGCGCGCACATCGACGGGCACCCGACCTACAGCCTGCACTGCATCGGTATGAAAGCGCACTTTATGTTTACGGGCAATGGCCCCAATTTCCGCGACAGGAAACAGGGTGCCGGTTTCATTGTTGCCCCACATAGCTGAGATAAGAACGGTCCGCTCGCAAATGGCCGCTTCCAGCTCTGCCAAATCGATCATGCCTTCACCATCGACGGCCAGCACAGTGACTTCGAAGCCTTGCTTTTCAAGGTATTTGCAGCTATCAAGAACCGCCGGATGCTCAACAGCCGTGGTGATGATGTGGTTGCCCTTGGCACGCAAAAACTCCGCACTGCCCTTGATGGCCAGGGCATTACCTTCGCTACCGCAAGAGGTAAAGATAATCTCCTCCGGCTGGCAGTTCATCAGTGCCGCGACCTGGGCGCGCGCAGTATCGACGGCACCGCTCACCGCCTGGCCAGCCCAATGAATACTGGATGGATTACCGAACTGTTCCTGATAGAAGGGCAACATAGCCTCTAGCACCGCCGGACGCACCGCGGTGGTGGCGTTGTTATCCATATAGATCCGTTTCACTGCTCTTCCTCCAAATGACATATGCTCCGCGAGCCGTTAGCGGCCGGGGCTAGCTGTTCCATGGCATCTTCGGTCAAATCCGCCAGGGTAATCGATGACAGGAAGTGGCGAATGCGCCGGCCAAGCCCTTCCCAAACCGTATGGGTGATGCACTGCTCGTCACAGTTGCAATGCCCCTCCTCGTCCATGCAGGCCACCGGCACCAGGGTCTGCTCGACACTTTCGATAATTTCGTGAATACGTATCTCGTCTGCTGGCCGTCCTAGCACATAACCGCCACCGGGCCCGCGAATACTGCTCACCAGACCGGCGCGACGCAACTTGACGAAGATCTGCTCAAGAAA
>JAIOSZ010000057.1 GCA_021107335.1 Desulfuromonadaceae bacterium
CTGCAGCTGCTAGCGGCATCAAAGGGGTGGTTACCGATCCCCGCGACCTGTAATCGGGCCTTTAGTCTTTAACAAGGAGCAACCAAGTCATGAATAGAACCTTTAACGGCCCGGCGATCTATCTCGACCGGTCCGATATCAATACTGACGAAATCATTCCGGCCCGTTATCTCACCGAGGTGACCAAGGACGCCCTTAAGCCTTATCTGCTCGAAGACCTCACCCTCGATGGTTTCGATCCTCAGGGGGAGGCCCTGCAGCAGGCGGCAGTCATCGTCACCCGGAAAAACTTCGGCTGTGGTTCCTCACGGGAGCATGCGCCTTGGGCTCTGGAGGTTAACGGCATCTACACGGTAATCGCCGAAGGCTATGCCCGTATCTTCCGCCAAAATATGTTCAATTGCGGAATGCTGGCCATCGAACTGCCGGCTGCTGATATCGAGCAGTTGTTTGTTTTGCAACAGCAGGGCACGGTGA
This sequence comes from Desulfuromonadaceae bacterium, assembly GCA_021107335.1. GTDB lineage: Bacteria > Desulfobacterota > Desulfuromonadia > Desulfuromonadales > Syntrophotaleaceae > Syntrophotalea_A. Next base: position 478 of record JAIOSZ010000057.1, read on the forward strand.
CCATCGAGGTCGACCTGGCCAAGCAGATCCTGACGGCCAAAGGAGCTGGCCAGGAACAAGTCTTTGAATTCCCTCTGAGCCGCTTTGACAATGCACTGGTCGAAGCTGGTGGCTGGGTTGAATTCGCCGACGCCCGTTATTGAGATCATTACCGATCTAACGCTGTGTTTATAAGGCGCCACGGGACGGTCAAAAGATTTGACAATCATCTGGTCGGGCACTATAGTAGCGCCCAGCGAGGGGCTCTTATGCCCTGGCCAGTCCGTTTTTTACATAACTCGACTCAGACCTAACGAAAGGAACAGTCAGAGATGAAATCTTACAATATTGCCCTGATGCCCGGAGATGGCACCGGACCTGAAGTAATGCGCGAAGGTGTCAAGGTCCTTGATGTAGTATCCGCCGCTCACGGCTTGAAGCTCAACTATGAAAAGTACGATTTCGGCGGTGAGCGTTACATGCGCACCGGCGAGTGTCTGCCCGATAATGCCGTTGATGAACTGAAGAAGCACGATAGTATCTTCCTCGGTGCCATCGGTCACCCTGATGTCAAGCCCGGTATCCTTGAGCTCGGTATCCTGCTCAAACTGCGCTTTGCCCTCGACCAGTACATCAATCTGCGTCCGGTCAAGCTTTACCCCAATGTTGAGACCCCCCTCAAAGACAAGGGTCCCGAGCATATCGACTTTACAGTGATCCGGGAAAACACCGGCGGTATCTACACCGGTATGGGCGGCGCTTCTATGGTAGGCACCCCCAACGAAGTGGCTACCCAGACCATGGTCTACACCCGTGCGGTAGTCGATCGTTGCCTGCGTTACGCCTACGAATATACCCGTAAGCGGAACAAGAATAAGACCTTGACCCTGGTGCACAAGTGCAACGTTCTGACCCACGTTGGCGATCTTTGGGTGCGGGCGCACAAGGAGATCGGCGACGCCGAGTTCCAGGACATCAAGCAGGATTACAATCATGTTGACGCCTGCACCATGTGGATGGTCAAGAGCCCTGAGTTCTATGATGTCATTGTTACGTCTAACCTGTTCGGCGATATCATCACCGACCTTGGCGCCATGATTCAAGGCGGCATGGGCATCGCTGCCGGCGGCAACATCAACCCCGAGGGCGTCTCCATGTTTGAGCCCATCGGCGGTAGCGCCCCTAAGTATACCGGCCAGAATATCATTAACCCTCTGGCAGCCATTTGCGCCGGCGGCATGATGCTCGAGACCCTCGGCGAAGATGTAGCGGCCAAGGCGATCGACAAAGCGGTCAACGAAGCTTTGGCTTCCGGCAAGATCAAGAGCCTGTCGGCAGGCAAAATGGGTATGAGTACCACGGAAGTCGGTGACTTCGTTGCTTCCCTGATCAAATAGGGAATGAACTGTACGGGTTTCAACCCATTCGTTTAGATAAAGGAAGTATGCTCATGGCTAAACAATGCAATGTTGCTGTCGTCGGCGCCACTGGCGCCGTCGGCCAGCAGATGCTGGAAGTGCTGGCAGAACGCAATTTTCCGATTAAGGAACTGCGTCTGCTGGCGTCCGAACGATCCGTCGGTAAGTTTCTTGAGTTCAACGGCGAGCAGCACATGGTGCAGCTGTTGGACAAGGATGCCTTCGAGGGCATCGATATCGCTCTGTTTAGTGCCGGTGGAGCTCGTAGTGAAGAGTTTTGTCCCATCGCCGCCGCCGCTGGGGCGATCTGTATAGACAACTCCAGCGCCTGGCGCATGGATTCCGAGGTGCCGCTGGTGGTGCCCGAGGTCAATCCCCAGGATATTGCCCAGTACAGCAAAAAGGGCATTATTGCTAATCCCAACTGTTCAACCATTCAGATGGTGGTGGCCCTCAAGCCTCTGCACGATGCGGCTAAGCTGAAGCGGGTGGTGGTCTCCACTTATCAAGCTGTTTCAGGCACCGGTCGTAACGCTATTGATGAGTTGCGCATGCAGTCTGGCGAGCTGCTCAATGGTCGCCCGGCTGATAGCAAGGTCTATCCGCATCAGATCGCCTTCAACTGCTTACCGCAGATCGATGACTTCCTGGATAACGGCTATACCAAGGAAGAGATGAAGATGGTCAACGAGACCCGCAAGATCTTCGGTGATGACTCCATAGGGGTTACCGCGACGACGGTGCGTGTTCCGGTTTTTTACAGCCATAGCGAATCGATTAATATCGAAACCGAGCAAAAGCTTAGCGCCGCTCGGGCTCGTGAGCTTCTTTCTGCCAGTGCCGGTGTGCAGGTTGTAGATGATGTGGCCAACTTGGAATATCCTCTGGCCGTCGATGCTGCCGGTCAGGATCTGACCCTGGTGGGTCGGATTCGCGAGGATGATTCGATTGCCAACGGTCTCAATCTGTGGGTTGTGGCTGATAACCTGCGTAAAGGCGCTGCCACCAACGCGGTGCAGATTGCCGAAATCGTTCTGGAAAAACATCTCTGAGCTGTTTTAGCCGTTCTGGATTAGCAGTATAGATGAACCGTGCAGGGGGCCAGTGGCCCCCTGTTTCGTTTAATTAGGAGGGTGTCGGATTGGCCAAGAACCGACACCTCCTAGCGGAACCAATGGATATGCGAACGATCAAGTTGACTATCGAATATGATGGCAGCGGTTATGCCGGCTGGCAGCGCCAGCCCAATAGGGTGTC
>JAIOSZ010000132.1 GCA_021107335.1 Desulfuromonadaceae bacterium
AGTCGCTGTTCCAGATATGTCGGCGGACTCGGATATGGTCACCCATCGCAAGGCTGACCCGGACAATCGGCATCATGGATGTGTCTTCGTATTCCTGACGGTGCTTTGCAAATTCTTCAAATACTCCGGGGTAAAGAACCGCAGAACGAACATCTCGATCACTCACCGGCTGACCGAGCTTCTTCTCCAGTTCACTTTTCTGAGCGGCGAAATCAACGGACTCCAGAAATTCCCCTGGCCGGCAAGTGATGGCCTCCTCGCCTTTAAGGACGATCTTCTGTAGCTTCTCCGGAAAACCACCGTGAGGCTGGCCGATCATCCCCTTGAAAAAATCTACAACCCCTTGCGGGAAGGTCAACTCTGCGCCCCGCTCATAAACATCTTCGGGCTGCAGATTGTTCTGAACCATGAACATCGCCATATCGCCAACAATCTTCGAGGATGGGGTGACCTTGATAATATCCCCAAACATATCGTTGACCTTGCGGTACATCTCCTTACACTCTTCCCAACGATGACCCAAACCAAAGCCCTCGACCTGCGGCTTGTAATTAGAATACTGACCGCCAGGTATCTCATGGTGATAGACCTGGGCCGTACCGCTACGAAGCTCCGATTCGAAGGGAGCATAGTAGGTGCGCACAGTTTCCCAGTAATTGGCCAGTTTTTGCAGTTTCTTTTCGTCGAGCTGCGGATCGCGCTCTGAATCCTTCAGCACGGCGAGCAATGCATTCATATTGGGCTGTGCGGTAAGACCCGAGACCGAAGAGAGTGCCGTATCAACAATATCGACCCCGGCCATGGAAGCGGCAAACAAGGTCGCACCACCGTTACTGGAAGTATCATGGGTATGGAGATGGATGGGAATACCAACCTCCTGCTTCAAGGCCTTGACCAGCTTCTCAGCGGCAAAAGGCTTAAGCAATCCAGCCATATCCTTGATGGCAAGGATATGCGCACCCATTTTTTCCAGTTCCTTTGCCATGCCAACATAGTAAGAAAGTGGATACTTGTCACGCTTGGGATCGAGAATGTCTCCCGTATAGCAAATTGCCGCTTCACACACGGCATCGGCCTTACGAACCGCATCCATGGCCACTTGCATGCCCTTGGTCCAGTTCAGGGAGTCGAACACTCTGAAGACGTCAATGCCACTTTTGGCGGCTTGGGCAACAAATTCTTGCACCACGTTATCGGGATAGTTGCAATAACCAACTGCATTCGACCCGCGTAGCAGCATCTGAAAAAGGACGTTGGGAATTTTCTCCCGCAGACGGTCAAGACGCTCCCAGGGGTCTTCCTTGAGAAAGCGCATGGAAACATCGAATGTCGCCCCACCCCACATCTCCAGCGAGAAAAGGTCGCTGGCCAAATGACTGGTTGCCGGAGCGATAAGATCAAGATCGTAGGTCCTGAAACGTGTAGCCATCAAGGATTGATGGGCATCGCGCATGGTGGTATCGGTAACCAGCAGCTTCTTTTCGTTAAGGACCCACTGAGACAGCCCTTCGGGTCCCAATTCTTTCAAAATATCTCGGCTGCCCTTGGGACGGCTGCAGTCATAGGGGATTTCAGGAATGACCGGATTGCGCAGATTCTTGTAATGCAGCGGTTCCTTGATACCTGGATACCCGTTAACCACGGTGTGGCCGATGAAGGACAACAGTTTCTGGGCACGGTCCCGTTTGACTAGGATATGAAATAATTCCGGATGATTGTCGAGAAAAGAGGTGTCACACTGACCGGCCAAAAAGGTCGGATGAGTGATGACATTCTCTAAAAACCCCTTATTAGACTTCACTCCCCGCAGACGAAATTCCTCCAGGCTGCGGCTCATGGTGCGAGCCGCACCGGCCAGATCCAGCCCCCAACAGCTGATTTTAACCAACAACGAATCGTAATGGGGGCTAATGCGCGCTCCGGGATAGGCGCTGCCAGCATCGAGTCGCACTCCAAAACCACCGGGGCTGCGATACGCGGCTATGGTACCGAAATCGGGTGCAAAGTTATTTTCAGGATCCTCGGCTGTCACTCGCGACTGAATGGCAAAACCGTGCAGGACAACGTCTTCCTGGCTCTGAATACCGATCTCAGGGTCTTCCAGGCGATAACCCTCAGCGACCCGAATCTGTCCCTGGACCAGATTGCGACCGGTAACCATTTCGGTCACCGTGTGCTCAACCTGAATCCGGGTATTCACCTCAATGAAATAGAAATTATCTTCTTGATCCATAAGGAATTCAACGGTGCCAGCATTGACATAATTGACATACCGGGAGACCTTCAAGGCATAGTCACAAAGTTCCTGCCGCTTGGCGTCGCTTAGGGCCGGAGAAGGTGCTACCTCGATAACCTTCTGATGACGGCGCTGTATGGAACAGTCGCGGTCATAAAAGTGGACCAAATTGCCGTGATGGTCACCAAGGATCTGCACCTCGACATGTTTAGGGTTCTCAATGTATTTTTCCAAAAAGACCGACGCATTGCCAAAGGCCGTTTTGGCTTCGGAAGAGGCTGATTTTAGCCCTTCCAGAAGTTCTTTACGATTGCGGGCCACGCGCATCCCGCGACCACCCCCACCGGCTGCAGCCTTGACGATGATTGGATAGCCCGACTTGGCAGCGAACAACAGGGCTTTTTCCTCACAGGTAACGGGATCAGCCGTACCTGGAACCACTGGGACACCTGCTTCGAGGGCCACCTTGCGAGCGGCGACCTTATCACCAAGCTTGCGCTGAATATCGGCGCCAGGTCCGATAAAGGCAATTCCCGCTGTGGCACAAGCCTCAGCAAAAAGAGGGTTCTCCGACAAAAAGCCGTATCCGGGATGGATAGCGTCGACATCTTTTTTAAGAGCCAGTTCGATGATCTCATCGATACCCAGATAAGCCTCAACCGGCCCCTTGCCCTTACCGATCAGATAGGACTCGTCGGCCTTATAGCGATGCAAGGAAATCCGATCTTCTTCAGAAAAGATCGCAACGGTTTTGATACCGAGCTCGATGCAGGCTCGAAAAATCCGAATGGCAATCTCGCCACGATTAGCTACCATGATCTTATTGAAACGCTTTATTTCCATTCCAAGTACCCTCCAAACAGCAATGATTAACCTTATCCTGAACACTCGATGCTATCAGAAGCGCCGATACAAATCAATATGAACTTTTTTTGGAGAATCTAAATATCAATTGGATTCAGTACTTTACCCTGTCTGGCGAAGACAAAACTACAAAGCGCACCACCCCATCAGCGGGGCTGTGCGCTTAAATTTGACAAAGGGTAGCCAAAATTAATCGTTTTTTGTTTCCTGTTCAAGAAACGGCCGGACCAGATCAATGGGAAAGGGGAATATAATCGTAGAGTTTTTTTCAGCGGCCACCTCGGTCAAAGTCTGCAAAAAGCGCAACTGCAAAGCACTCTTATCCGTAGAGAGGATGGCTGCGGCCTCGGTCAGTTTCTGTGCGGCCTGATATTCGCCTTCGGCATGAATCACTTTGGAACGACGCTCTCTCTCCGCTTCGGCCTGACGGGCCATAGCTCTTTGCATTTCAGCCGGTAGGTCAACATGCTTAATCTCGACGTTGGATATCTTCACCCCCCAAGGGTCTGTCTGCCGGTCGAGAATTTCCTGCAGATGCTGATTGATCTGTTCGCGATGGGCCAGAAGCTCGTCGAGTTCCGATTGCCCCAATACACTACGTAGGGAAGTCTGGGCCAATTGGCTGGTGGCATACAGATAGTCTTGCACCTCAATGATGGCTTTATCCGGACCGACCACACGAAAATAGAGCACCGCATTGACCTTGATCGAAACATTGTCCTTGGTAATGACATCCTGAGGAGGCACATCCATAGCCACAGTACGCAAGCTGATTTTTCTTATCCGATCCACTATCGGTATAATAAATCGTAACCCCGGCCCCTTAACGGTCGAAAATCGTCCCAGACGAAACACGACTCCCCGCTCGTATTCCATAATAATGCGCACTGCACTGCTGAGAATCAGTATGACCAGAAATATGATGATAATCGGAAATGCCATGTTGCCTCCTTTTGCCATCCTGGAATCGACAAGCTATCATCCCTTGCAAGAGCAGCTAAACAACCTCATTTAATAGGTGATACCGTTTTGACCTCGAGGCGCATATTGCTGCCGACGCACACCACCTCAACCTTCTCGCCTTGACCAATAGGAGCGGCCGCATAAGCCTGCCAGTACTCCCCATGGACAAAGACCTTACCCTCTTGATGAATATCGGTGACTGCTTCACCAAGCTCACCAACCATCCCCTCTGCACCGGAAAAGAATCGACGGCGCTGAGTTCGCACAACGCAATAAAGGATCACCAGAAACAAACCGCTGATCACCGCTACTGTTCCGGCGATAACTGACAAGGAGATGCGCAAAAATGGTTCGGGATGTTCTATCAGCATCAAGGACCCCAGAGTCATGGAAACAATGCCGCCAATGCTCAGCATGCCGTATGAAACTACTTTCACCTCAAGGATAAACAGCACTAAGGCCAAAAAAATTAACAATACGCCAACATAGTTGATCGGCAGGGTCTGAAAAGCGAAAAAGGCTAGCAATAGAGCTATGGTACCAAGGGCACCGGGCAAAATAACACCGGGCTGGGATATTTCGAAAAAGATACCGAGCACGCCCAGCATCAACAACATGTAAGCGATGTTAGGCTGGCTGATAACTGTGAGTATCTTCTGTCGCCAGCTCATTTCGGCGAACATTAATTCGCCCCCGGCGGTGCGCAGGGTAAGGTGCTGGTCCCCTCGCCGGTATTCAGATCCGTCCAGGGCTGTAAGCAGGGCTGTTTCGTCTGCCGCCAAAAGATCGACTACTTGCCGGCGCACAGCTTCCTCCGCCGACAAGGACAGGCTCTCTCGCACCATGAGTTCAGCTAGTTCGGCATTTCTGCCGCGCTGTTGCGCAATGCTGCGGGCATATGCCGCGGCATCCTCAGTGACCTTGTTGAGCATCACCTCGTTCTGGCCGCCACCAATACCAATCGCGACCGGGTGAGCGGCACCGATAGTGGTCCCCGGGGCCATCGCGGCAAAATCGGCGGCCAAGGCAATCAATGCACCCGCTGAGGCCGCGCGGGCGCCACCTGGGGTGACATAGACGATCACCGGAATATCAGAACCGAGCAGCTCCTGGATAATCGTGCGCATGGCACTGTCGAGGCCGCCGGGAGTATCGAGTTCCAACAAAAAAGCGCTCAGTCCATCCCCGTTGGCCTTGTCCAATTGGGAAACGACAAACTCCGCCACCGGTGGACTTATAACGTCGGCGACCCGCACGGCACCGATACGCGGCACAACAGGTTGTTCCGCCCGCCCCAGGTAAACGCTAACGCCGGCCAGCAACAGCAGTGCCATGCCTATCAGGAGGATAAACCACCGTATCTTCATCATAATAAGATTAACCGAAGGCACTTATCTGTCAATTACCCGCAACCGGTTCAGAATAAAATCAACGGACTTCTTGCCCTGGGGGTTTGAGTGTGATATCTGTCAATAACGTCAATTAACTGACGCCACTCTGCCGGCCGGGAAAGTGCCATGAAACCGTATTCTCAAATTCTGGTCATTGACGATGACCCGAGCAACCGTGAAGCGATATCCTTACTGCTGACCAGCATCGGTTATCAGGTACAATCCGCCTCCAGCGGTGAAGAGGCTCTGGAGTTGTTGCAGAAGAACAGTTTTGAAGTGATTCTCACCGACCTCTTCTTGCCCGGAATCAGCGGCATCGACATCCTGAAAAAAGTTAAAGAGGATGCCCCCTCCAGCTGTGTCATTCTAATTACCGGCAAAGCCTCAGCGGAAACCGCCGTAGAAGCCATGAAAAGCGGGGCCTTCGACTATCTGACCAAACCACTCCATTTAGAACGGCTTAAGGTGGTTATCGCCAAAGCGCTGGAAAAAACCCAGCTTCTGAGCGAAAACCTCTATCTACGCCAGCAACTCCGCGGTAAATACCGTTTTGACAAAATTATTGGCAACAGCCTGGCCATGCAGCAAGTCTTCTCACGCATGGAAAAGATCGTAGCCACCGATTCAACCATTCTGATTCTGGGCGACTCGGGCACCGGCAAGGAACTGGTTGCCAAGGCGATTCATTTCAACGGCAATCGTAAAGACAAACCCTTTGTCGCCATCAACTGTGGCGCCATACCGGCCGAACTGCTCGAAAGTGAGCTCTTCGGCCATATCAAAGGATCATTTACCGGAGCGGTTGCGGACAAAAAGGGTAAATTCGAACAGGCCAACCACGGCACGATTTTCCTCGATGAAATTGCCACCATGCCCCTCCATCTGCAGATAAAACTTCTGCGGGTACTACAGGAACATGAGGTAGAAAAGGTCGGTGACAACAAAATCATCAAGCTCGATGTGCGGGTTATTTCCGCAACCAACGCCCACTTGGAAGATTCGGTCAAGCGAGGAACGTTTCGTGAGGACCTCTACTACCGCCTCAACGTTATTCCCATCAAGCTACCTGCCTTAAAAGAAAGGCGCGAAGATATCGCCCTGCTGGCCCGACATTTTGTAACGAAAATCTGTCAGGAATCCGACCGTACCCCGGCAACCTTCAGCAACGAAGCCATGCGCGCCATGGAGGCTTACCCGTGGCCTGGCAATGTTCGCGAACTGGAAAACGTGGTCGAGCGGACCATTACCCTTTCCGATGGGAACGTTATCGAACTCGCCGACCTGCCTACCGACTTCGGTCAAACGGATGCAGACAGTAGGGAGTCCGCTGTCGCCTGCCCAAAAGTAACAGAACAGGGCGTCGACATGCCCCAGTTTGTGGCCAGCATCGAGCGCGACCTGATTCAGTCAGCACTGGCTCTGGCCAACGGTGTCAAGGCCAGAGCCGCGAACCTGCTCAACATCAAAAGGACCACACTGGTTGAAAAAATCAAACGCTTGAGGATCGAGGCCTGACACGGGATTTATCATCCTAGGACTTGCATAAACCCTGTGCAAAAAGAGCGCGACAAACCTCTATTCCGGAGAACCTGTTGCCCCCCTATCCCAGTCAAAAAGTGCAATTGCGACTTGATCTCAAGCTGCTGAGCAAATTTATCTACGAGCTCAACATCGCACGTCATCATACCCTCACCTATCCCGCAGAACACCCGATTATCGGCCAAAGCGTTCGCCGAGCCTTGAGTTTCAAGAAACAACTACAACCGGAAAAGGGCCTTCTATCCCTCGGTATCAGCAAGGACAAACTAATTATTGGTCAGACCGTACTGGACGAAAAAAATCCGGTTTTCAGGGAATTCTCCACCCACTTCTTTAGCCATGGCATAGCGGTTGTCTCCTTACACCAAGACCTTGACGAAGAGCAGTTACAACGATTTCTGGAGCTTGTCGGCCAAAGCAGGGAAATAGTTCAGGATCGCGGCGGGCTGTTGCAGCTAATGAAAATAGCCGAAATCGATACCGTCCAAATCAAACTGGTCGATTACAGCGCTTTCAGCATATCTGAGCAGATCAGCGATAAACCCCTTAACCGTGCCGCGGTCAAAAAAAAGGAAACCGCGATATGGGAGCAATTTGTCCAGCACTTGCTGGTTGGCAAGGCAGCGCCAAATAAAGGGGCACAACCGTTGGCGGAGGAATTCGTACCGCAAGCGGTGGCCGAACGCTTAAACCATCAGGATGTTGATGATGAATTGCCCCAGGAGGGGCACTACGATCAGGCGATTACCGAATTTTTGCGCGAACTGGATCGGGAACACCTGTCCGACATGGACAATTCGCTGGCTCTCGCCCGCCTCCAGGGGCTAGCTTCCAAGCTCAACCCAGAGTTACGTGCACAATTGCTGAACAGCACCTTTCGTGCCGTAGCCCCCGATGAAAAGCTCGCAGAGAGGGTGCTATCTCAGTTTTCTGGCACAATGCTATTAGATACTGTGGAAACCCTCAATGCCAGACAGACAACCATACCGCCCATTATCTTTACCCTGCTCGATCGGTTGGCCAAATGTGGGAACAGCCAAGGGTCAGGCACCCCCACCACCAAGGAGAACGCCATATCAAAGAGCGCAGCCATCGGTTCCGAGCAATTATTGAGCCCCCTCTATGCCCAGGACGAGTCGGAAACCTTTATTCCCTGCGAGTACAGCGAAACACTGCGTTTGATAGAAGTTCCTGGCGAACTTAAACCGACCACTCCAGCCGACGCACACTTCTGGCAATCGTCCTTTAGTCAGCAACCCCTGGAAAGCAAGGTCAGCGATATCATTTTTGAGCTAACCCGAACCGGGTGTGGTGAGGGCAAAACCCAGAATTTTAAAGAGTCCCTGTTGCTGCTGTGTAGGCATTTTCTCGATACCGGAGATTTTGTCTCCCTGGCGAATATCTTTTTGCGACTGGTCCCTTGCACAAACCAAGAAACGGCTGAACACCCTGCCTGGCTCCACGAATTACGTACCGAACTTGAAACCTCTGTGTTTATTTCACAAGTTTTGGATAAGTTGAAAGCCTGGGGGAAAAACGCCTTCGAAGAGGGAGCCCGCCTGCTCAAGGGCATCGGCCAAGCAGTGATTGACCCCTTGCTTGACCGCCTGGCTGTAGAGTCAAATCGCGCCCTACGCCAATTTTACATGAACTGTCTGGTCGACCAGGGCATGGTGATCAAAGAAAAAACCGTGGCACGGCTCAAGGATTCCCGCTGGTACTACCTGAGAAATCTAATCATTATTCTGCGTCGGTTGGAAGCCCCGTCTTCCATGGCCGACCTCGCCCATTTGTGGGATCACCCTCATGAAACAGTCCGTCAAGAGGTGCTGAAAACAGCTCTTGTTTTCCAGTA